>CAIKZP010000171.1 GCA_903831935.1 uncultured Bacteroidota bacterium
CTGCATTCAAATAAAACATCTTGTATTTTTTAATTATTGATAATTAGAGTACTAAAATAAAACTAATTTTTTGAAATAGGTTTAACTGGTGTTACAGTTTCTTCTTTTGTATTTTTATCGCCAAAAATGATTCCTGTAAATACTAGTGTTTGGTTAATGCAGTTAGCAGAATTGGTTGTAACAAAAATGCTTTTATGGAATTCTCCCGGATGAGACTTTTTACTATCAAAAGATCCAGTTACAATACCAGTGCCCCCTGGTGCAATTGCGCCTTTGGTATAATCTGGTACTGTACAGCCACAACCTGCTGCCACATTGGTTATAAATAAAGGCTTATTGCCAATATTTTTTATTTGAAAACTAGCAGTTTTGGTTTCTCCCATAGTTATCTTTCCCAAATTTGCTAAAGTATCTACCCACTGTATTTGAGTGAATTTACTAGTGTCTAATACTTTGTCTAAACCTAGTTTAACTGTTGGGTTTGTATTACATCCAATGCATGCAATAATGCCTAATGATAATACTATAGCTAGTTTTTTCATTTTAAGCTTGGGTTTTATTTTTAAAATTGATTTTATGAATATCCCCATTTTCAATAAACTCTTTATGAATACTGTCTAAAATACCATTTACAAATTGACCACTTTGGGCTGTACTATAATCCTTGGCCAAATCAATGTATTCGTTGATGGTAACTTTAGTTGGAATGGTTTCAAAATACAATAATTCACAAACACCTAAACGCATTAGAATCATATCAATCAAAGCAATCCTTTCTGAATCCCAGTTTTTCAATTTTGGTTTTATCAATTCAGCGGTATATTCCTTTTTTTCTATGGCGGTGGTTAATAATGTTCTGGCAAAATTCCATTTTTCTGCACCTACTAATTCTTGTAAATTAAATGTCGCTGGTTTTTGAAGATAATTGAGCACCAATTGATCCATCATTTCAGCATCGTCGTCCCAGTTAGAAAACAACTCTTCAATATGTGTAATAAAATCTTCATTAGGTAACATTAAAGTAGTGAAAATCAATTTCATGATCTCTCTTTCTTTTAATGTATCCCTGCTTTGTGCGGTTATATATTCTTGGTATTTTTCGGTTAAAGTAAGGTCTTGGTAGATCTTTTTAACCAATTCTTTATCAATTTTAAGGGAAGGCTTTAATAGTTCTAGGGCTTTAATAAAAGTATTAGATTCTATGATTTGCCATAGTAATTCATTGCCTGAAATTTTAGTATTAACATTCAAATCTGCATCTGAAGGTAAATTCTTGGCTGCTCTCTGTCTAGAACTTGTTTCAGCAAAACGAGCCACTTCTGTAATGAAATAGACTAAATAAACAAACAATTCGGTTGTTTGATCTAAATGTTTTTGTAACTGACTAACTGGGTTTTTAAACACATTTGGCGTTTCCGCCGTCTCTATCATGTAGAGCAACTGCATTACCTTAACACGTATATTTCTTCTACTAATCATCTATAAGAACTTATTTGGAAGGCGCGAAGGTATCAAATAAATCGAGCAGCACAAAAATACCTTATGCAATTTTGGCACAGTTCTATACAAATCAGCCCTTATATTTGTAAAGTTTCTGACATAGTTTGCTATGGACCATATCTGTTTTAGTCTGTTTTCTGAAAATATGACCTATAACTCCTGACTGGCATAATAATCGACATAGTCGAAACACATTATTAACTCAATCAAATAAAAAACAATAACGTATGGCTAAAAAATTGCACGTTACTCCGCTACATGACCGAGTAATCGTTAAGCCTGCCGCTGCTGAAGAGAAAACTGCAGGCGGAATCATCATCCCAGATACTGCAAAAGAAAAACCACAACGTGGTTCTATTGTTGCTGTGGGTACAGGTAAGAAAGATGAACCAATCACTGTTAAAGTTGGCGACAATGTATTGTATGGCAAATACGCCGGTACAGAAATCACTATTGAAGGTCAAGATTTGTTGATCATGAGAGAAAGTGATATTCTAGCGATTGTTTAATTAAATTAATTCAACGTCTTCATTGACTTGAATAATTTAAATAACAATTCCTTTTTCTAACATTACAAAATCAGTATAAATGGCTAAACAAATTTTCTTCGATATCGAAGCAAGAAACAAAATGAAAAAAGGCGTTGACACTTTAGCCAACGCAGTTAAAGTAACCCTAGGACCAAAAGGTCGTAACGTGGTTATTGAAAAAAAATTCGGTGCACCTCAAGTAACTAAAGATGGTGTTACTGTTGCAAAAGAAATAGAATTAGAAGATGCTATTGAGAACATGGGTGCTCAAATGGTAAAAGAAGTTGCTTCAAAAACAGCAGATATTGCTGGTGATGGTACAACTACTGCTACTGTTTTGGCTCAAGCAATTATTAGCGAAGGTTTGAAAAACGTTGCTGCTGGTGCAAATCCTATGGATTTAAAACGTGGTATCGACAAAGCAGTTGCTAAAGTTATTGAAAGCTTACGCTCACAATCTCAAGCAGTTGGTAACGATTCTAAAAAAATTGAACAAGTAGCAACCATATCAGCAAATAGTGATAGCGAAATTGGCAAATTAATTGCTATGGCTATGGCTAAAGTTGGTAAAGAAGGTGTTATTACTGTTGAAGAAGCAAAAGGAACCGATACAACTGTAGACGTTGTAGAAGGAATGCAATTTGATCGTGGATATATCTCTCCATATTTCGTTACTAATAGCGAAAAAATGGAAGTTGAATTACAAAATCCATACATCTTAATTTACGACAAGAAGATCAGCGCAATGAAAGACATTCTTCATATTTTGGAGAAAGTTGCTCAAAGTGGTCGTCCTTTAGTAATCATTGCTGAAGATTTAGAAGGTGAAGCATTGGCTACATTGGTAGTTAACAAATTACGTGGTACTTTAAAAGTAGCAGCTGTTAAAGCTCCTGGCTTTGGAGATCGTCGTAAAGAAATGCTTACCGATATTGCTATCTTAACTGCTGGTACTGTTATTAGCGAAGAGCAAGGATTCAAATTAGAAAATGCAGACCTTTCTTATTTAGGTCAAGCGGCTTCTATTACTATTGATAAAGACAACACAACTGTAGTTGGTGGTAAAGGCAAAAAAGCCGATATCGTTTCTCGTGTTAATCAAATCAAAGCACAGGTTGAAAATACCACTTCTGATTATGATCGCGAAAAATTACAAGAGCGTTTGGCTAAATTAAGTGGTGGTGTTGCAGTATTATATGTAGGTGCTGCTACAGAAGTTGAAATGAAAGAAAAGAAAGATCGTGTAGACGATGCTTTACACGCAACTCGTGCTGCTGTTGAAGAAGGTATTGTACCAGGTGGTGGTGTTGCTTATATCCGTGCTGTTGAATCATTGGAAAAAATGAAAGGTTCTAACCAAGATGAAACTACAGGTATACAAATCATCAAAAGAGCAATTGAAGAACCATTACGCCAAATTGTTATCAATAGCGGTATTGAAGGTTCTATTGTTGTTCAAAAAATCAAAGAAGGAAAAGGCGATTATGGATTCAATGCTCGTACAGAAGTTTACGAGAACTTGTTTAAAGCAGGTGTAATTGATCCTACTAAAGTAACACGTGTTGCATTAGAAAATGCAGCATCAATTGCAGCAATGTTGTTAACAACAGAGTGTGTAATTGCAGACAGACCAAAACCTGAAGCTGCGGCTGGTGGTCACGGTGGCGCTCCTGATATGGGCGGAATGGGTTACTAGTCTATTCAAGCATATTCAAAAAAATCCCGGTACAATTGTATCGGGATTTTTTATGTAATGTATAGATGCTTAATTTTGATTTTATGTTAACTACATCGGAGGAAGCGTTTTTAAACTATTGGTCCAAAATAAGAACTGGATATAAAACATCAATCAAGCCTTTATTAATTGGTTTATCTATTGGATTTGCCATTGGCACTGGTATTTTATTGGTGATATATTTAGGCTGGTATGAAAGAGCCAATATGCAGGCAAATACACAATTCTCTCCTATTTTATTTCTTATTTCCATAATGGGAATTTCTATTTTCATGGCATTTATATATAGAAATTACCAATGGGAAAACAATGAACAACGATATTTGCAAATCAATGCTAAATTGTCTCGACTTAAAAAAAATCAGGCAAATGCAGCCATTGACCTATAAATTGCGTCTTTATATTAAATCTATGTACATGAAAAAAATGTTATTCGTTGGGGTTTTGATGGTTTTTGGATTCCTTTCTTGTGGAAAAAAAGATACAGGTTGTCAACCTGCTACTGCTGCGTCTGAAAAAGCTGCTTTGGTTGCTTATTGTACTGCAAATGCTATTAATTATACCGAACATAGTTCTGGAATGCTATATGAAGTAATTACTCCAGGTACCGGAATGGCGCCTACTCTTACTTCAAAAGTGTTTATTACTTACAGTGGAAAATTGTTTAATGGAACTGTTTTTGATTCTCAAACCAATGCTACTTTAACCGGTTGGACATTGAATGCTTTAATTGATGGCTGGAAAATAGGTCTGCCATTAATTAAAAAAGGTGGACGAATTAAACTGGTAATCCCTTCATCTTTGGCTTATGGATGTGCTGGTGCAGGTGCAAGTATTCCATCAAATACCCCTTTATTTTTTGATGTAAGTTTAGTTGACGTTCAATAATAACATCCTATATATTATAAATAAATTTTATAATTCAGGTGTAAAAGGGTTGAATTCAGTGATTTTTTGCCATTTTTAATAGAAAGAAATTCTTATTAAAACCAAACTAGTGTTGGGTATCAATAATTCATTATCATTCCCCTATCTTTGCCCCTCGAAAAAATAATGTAAACCGTTACTAATATGCAACTGAAAGGTTTAGTGCGCTTCTTTGCGATTGCTCTGATTTTGATCTGTGTGTATCAATTATCATTTACTTGGTTTGTAAGAAACCATGAAGCTGAAATGGATGTTAAAGCTGAATCTTGGCTGAAGAAATTCGCTAGCCCAGAGCAGTTATACCCCAATAGTAAAGAACAGCAATCTGTTTATGCAGATAGTTTGAAAGAACTAAAAAAAGAACGTTTGCAACGTTTATTAGACAGTACAAAAGATTCAAAACTTGCTTTTGGATTAACTACGTACAGAAGTGCTAAAGAAAAGGAACTCTTGTTGGGTCTTGATTTACAAGGCGGAATGAGCGTAACAATGGAAGTTGGCTTGAATGAATTAATTCGTTCATTGGCTAATTATACCAAAGATCCTAGTTTCGTTAAAGCTTTAGATAAAGCGGTAGAAAGAAAGGCTAATAGTGGTGCAGATTTAATTTCTTTATTTAAAGAAGAATATTCAATTGCAGCTCCTAATGCAAAACTTGCTCCACTTTTTGCTACAAGAAGTAATGGAAAAGTAAAATTTGATGCTACTGATGATGCCGTAATTACTTATTTAAGAGAACAAGCAACAGCTGCATTTAATAATACTTACAGAATTCTACGTACACGTATTGACCAATTTGGCGTTTCTTCTCCTAATATCAATCCAGATCCTGCTAAAAGCATTATCAACATTGAATTGGCTGGTATTAATGACAAAGAAAGAGTTCGTAAATACTTACAAGCTACTGCCAACTTGCAATTCTTTGAAATGTACACTTTAGAAAGTAAGGATCTTCAAAGTGGTATTGTTGCTGCAGATAAAGCAGTACAAGAATATTTAAATGGTACTAAAGCAAATATCGATACAGTAAAAAAAGCAGCTGTTACACCAGTAGCAACTACTACTGCTAAAAAAACTGATACTAGCAAAGCTGCTACCCTATCTTCTATTGGTAAAGATTCTAATAAAGCAATAGTTGCTAAAAAAGATACTTCTAAAGCAAAATTGAACGAAGCACCAATGGTTCGTTTAATTCAATTTACACAACCATATCAAGGAAAAGGTGGAAAAACTATTTTCCAATCAAATATTGGTTACATACAAACAAAAGATACTGGTGCATTGAACGACTACTTAAGAATGGATATTGTTAAAAACAAGTTCCCTTCAAATTTAGTATTCATGTATGGTAAAATGGATGCTGCTGATCCTAAAGCAAACGACATTTTAATGTTGTATGCCATTAAAACATTAGACAATGGTCAAGCTGAATTAGAAGGCGATCATATTACGAATGCAGGTCAAGATTATGACGAGAGAGGCCGTATTGCTATTAAAATGAATATGGATAAAATTGGCGCAAATATTTGGGCCAAAATGACTACTCGTAACGTAGACAAACCAATTGCAATTGTATTAGATAATTTTGTTTACTCTGCTCCTAATGTTAATGATCCTATCACTACAGGTAATTCTCAAATTAGCGGAAGTTATACTTTAAAAGAAGCACAAGACCTTTCTGAATTATTAACAAGTGGTAAACTAACTGCTCCTGCAAGAATTGTTGCAGAACAACAAGTAGGTCCAACACTTGGTAAAGAATCTATTAAAGGTGGTGGTTTGTCTTTCTTAATATCATTCATTGTTATCTTCTCCTTAATGTTATTGTATTTCAATACAGGTGGATGGGTTGCTAACTTTGCATTAGTATTAAACTTATTATTTACAATAGGAATTTTAAGTGCTTTAGGATTTACACTAACTGCTCCTGGTATTGCAGGTTTAGTATTAACCATTGGTTTAGCGGTAGATACTAACGTAATTATTTTTGAAAGAATTAAAGAAGAGTTAACCAAAGGCAAAAGCTATCAAAATGCAGTTACCGATGGTTACCAACGTTCTTTATCTCCAGTATTAGATGCGCACGTTACCACCTTACTTACTGCCTTAATTCTTGCTTATTTTGGATTAGGTCCGGTACTTGGTTTTGCAACTACTCAAATTATTGGTATTCTATTGTCTTTGTTCTGTGGAATTTTGGTTTCAAGATTAATCACAGACTGGTACATGAAAAAGAATCGCCACTTTGAATATTTCACTGGTATTTCTAAAAGAATTTTCAAACACGCTTCTTTTAAATTTATTGAATATAGAAAAGTTGCTTATGTTATTTCGGCTATCGTTTTAACACTAGGTATCGCTTCTTTCTTTAACGGATTTAAACAAGGTGTTGAATTTGCTGGTGGACGTAGTTACACTATTCGTTTCGACAAACCAGTTAACGAAGAAGAAATTAGAGCTGCTTTAAAAACTACTTTTGGTGAAGATGTTATTACCAAAACAATTAGTACTAGCAATCAAATTAATATTACCACAGCATACAAAATAAAAGAAAGCGGCAACAATGTTGATTCTTTAGTAGAAAGCATGTTGTACAAAGGATTAAAGAAATTCATTCCTGAAACGGTTAGTTTCTCTGAGTTCGAAAATAAATACAAACAAAGTTCACAAACTGTATTACCTACTATTTCAGACGACCTTAAATCAGGTGCGGCTAAAGCGGTAATATTTGGTATGATTATTATTTGTTTGTACATCTTTATTCGTTTCCGTGACTGGCGTTATTCTTTGGGTACAATTGTATCATTGTTGCACGATGTATTTGTTACATTGATTGTATTTAGTTTCTTAAAGAATATTGTTCCTTTCCCATTAGAGATAGATCAGTATTTTATTGCAGCGGTATTAACTGTAATTGGATTCTCAATGAATGATACGGTAATTGTTTACGATCGTATTCGTGAAGACAGTAAATTGATGAAAGGTGTAGATAATGCTACCATCATTAATAGAGCGATTAACGAAACATTAAGCAGAACCATCATGACTTCACTTACTGTATTCTTAACCATTCTTATTCTATTCATCTTTGGTGGAGAAGTAACACGTGGTTTTGCTTTTGCAATGTTAGTTGGAGTGATCACTGGTACTTATTCTTCTATCTTTGTAGCAGCACCAATCTTGGTTGATTTTGCTAAGAAAAGACCATTAGGAAAATTAAGTTCAGATAAGAAATAGTTTAAAAACATACTAATAAAAAAATAGGCTGTATCGAAATGATACAGCCTATTTTTTTTATGCCAATTGTTTGATTCTATTTATTCAACCTTATTAAAGAATTACTAATTGGAAGATATTTTATATTTTAAAAGCATATTTAATCAACCATATTATTGCATACAAATTGAAAGATTTCGTGTAATCTCCAAAGGCTTATTTATCTAGCCATAAAATCGGATTACGAATTGGTAGGTTTCTTAGTACTTCTCCATTGGTTGGAAAATGTTCTAATCTTTCCCAAGTTGTAAAATATTTTTTGTCGTTATATTGTTGAGCAGCAAAAAATAAAAATGGTTGCGCTACTGGCCATTCGTCCCAATACATTACGTCTTTAGGAAAAGTCCAGGTAGATTTATCCATTACAAACGGCACTAAATACTCAATGGTTTTAATTAAGTTTCTACCATCTGGTAATGTGTAAGTAAAAAGGTTGTCTGATTTAGTAGATAAAATTTTTGCTACAGCAGTTAAGGCGTCTAAATCAAATAAAGAATAGCCATAAGGTTTGGTTCTTTTTAATTCTAAAGGCAAACTACCATCTTGCGCCAATTGGTTAGGATAAATAACTGTTTTAACCCGATTGCTACAATAATCTAATAAGGCTTGGTCTCCAGTTAGTTTAGCAAAAATAGCTACTTGTAATATCCAACAAGTACCATGGTTGTTCTTGGCTTCTCTTTCTTCAACACCATAAGGATGTGTGGTTACCCAGTTTAAATATTGCGTGAACCAATATTTTATTTTTTTCAATTCTTCTTGGTTTACAGACTTAGCATTTTCCATTATTCGAATACCCTGTGCAACTTCTGTTAATTGTATCATATCAATTAATCCAGTACTTCTTCCTGTAACTTTTCCTTTAATGGCTTGTGCATAAAGTAAAGAAGGATTCATATAAGTACTATCGTTAATAAACCAGGCCTTTAAATGCACCATAGCGGCTTTTACATAGCGTTCTTGGTGCGTTATTGCATAAGCACTAGCCAAATTACCTACAATTTGACTAAAGCGAATCATGGCTAGTCTGTGTGCATTAAAATTATTAGGATTAGATTGACCATCTTTTTGAATATAGGGTCCATTAACATCTGCCGGATTCGGCCACCAATAATCGCCATCAGAATAAAAATCATGGATGCCTCCTGCTGATCTATCTGTTTTATTGGCAGTAACTGTTATAGGACTTAATAAAATACTAGAATCTGCTGCTTTAATCACTCTATCTTTTAAAATAGCAATTACCTGTTTTGAAATAGCTACTTGATTTTGGGCTACACTTGCAACTGAAATAGAAATAGCAAAAATCATGCTTACTAGTTTCGTATAATTTGATTGAATCATTGTTTGTTATTTTAATGCTTTGATAACTTCTTGAATAAAAATAGCTACTTTTTTTGCAGGATCACCCTGACCAAGTGTTTCAACTGGAATGAATCCTCTATAAGTTGATGCTTTAATGATTTGGAATATTCTTTTTAAATCTGTTTTAACCTCTATGCCATTTTCATACATTTTTTCCTTGATCTGCCAATTAACAGCATAAGGTATGGTTTGTAATATTTGTGCGTAAGGATCTCCTTGATGGAAACTGCCAATATCAAGAATTAATCCAAACCATTCCATATTAACTAGTTTTATCAGTTTCACAACATCATCTCCAGTTTGAATAAAATCATTATGGTTTTGAATGGCAACAATAACACCATGTTTTTGGCCATATGCAACACATTCTTGAATATCTTTTGCCATCCATTGGGCAATTTCATCCCAGGTATAGCCTTTTGGATTCATCACACCAGAGAAAATCCGAATAACAGGTGCACCCAATTTGGCAGCTACTTCAATCCAATTTTTAATTAATTGAATATCTTCTTTACGTTTAGAAGCATCTGGATTGGTAAAATCATTTTTAATACCGGTGCCACTAATAGATAATCCTAATTGATGCGCCCTGTGTTTTAATTTAAAAATGTATTCATCAGATGGCACACTAGGATAATTAGGAAAATAATACCCTGTTAAATCGACCCCTTCAAATTCATGTTTGGAACAGAAATCTAACACATCCATTAAATCCATTGTTTTAGCCTTTAATGGATCATTAAATGAATACGCATTTAAACTAGGTTTTAGCTTAATTGGATTGGGGTTAGCTTTGTTATTAGTAAAATCTACTTTACTAATAACCGGGGCAAATAATAATGATTTAACAAAATTGCGTCGGGCAAATGGTTGATTCATGTATAAAAATTAAATATAAATTGCTAATGATAAATTGAATATAAAAAGCAGCCTTTCTAAATTAATTGAAAAGATTTCAACATCTAATTTAATCAATGAATCTATAAATTTCATTTTAATTATTAATTTATCTAATCAATTAATACTGCAATATTATTAACTTAAAATGTTGATTGATAATTAGGAGTGTAACTATACTAAATGAGGCTGTATCAAACTAATGATACAGCCTCATTTAAATATATAATCTATTGAAATCTAAACAGCAAATGAAGTACCACAACCACAAGTACTACTTGCATTTGGATTACTAAATGTAAATCCACGACTATTTAATCCTCCCTGCCAATCAACCTCCATTCCAAATAAATAAATTTGATGGCTCTTATTCATTACACAGATAACACTCTCAATTTCAAATACCTCATCGGATTCTTCTGGTTTATCAAAACCCAATACATAGGTCATTCCGCTGCATCCACCACCCTTCACCCCTATACGTAAACGTTGCGTATGATCAAATTCAGGTTCATTCATTAAACGTTTAACTTCGGCAATTGCGCCTGCTGTTAATTTAACTGGAGATATAGTAACAGTAGTCATATTTGAAATTTATACTACAAAATTACAATCTTTCTAATAGAAATGATCCCTAGCATTTAGCGAATAATGGAATATTATAAATAAACCCATCTTTAGCTTATTTTTGAATAAAACAAGCAAATGTTAGATACTACCATGTTTTTTACGGTTGTTATAGGAATTATGATTGCAGGGTTAGCTGGTTATCTAATCTATTTACAACGAAAAGCAAAAGCTTCAGAAAATGCCTCTTCAGGGCTTAATAATGGCTTACAATTACAAGCATACGAGCGATTAACGGTTTTAGCCGATAGAATTGCATTACCCAATTTGATTGCACGATTAGCCATTGTTGGTTTGTCTGCACAAGAAATGCAAGAAATATTATTAAAACATGTTAGGGATGAATTTGAATATAATATCAGCCAACAAATATATGTTTCTGCCGATGCATGGTCTGCTATTAAAAACTTAAGGGAACAAAACCTTTATATCATTAATCAGGTAGCACAAAATTTACCATTAGAGGCAAGTAGTTCTGATTTAAATAAACAAATTCTAGCTTATTTAATGAATGATAAAAAAGGCAGGCTACATGAATTAGTTAGTGAAGTGTTGAGTTATGAGGCGAAAAAAATATTATAATGCTATTGTTAACCTATTTAATTTAATGATAAAAAATGATAGATAATAAATGCTATACCGATAGTGGAATTGAAATAAAAAAAGTCTATTACGCTTTACCAAATAACAATATTTCAATTGAAAATCCTGGTGAATTCCCATTTACTAGAGGCGTTCAAGCCGATATGTATCGTGGCAAATTATGGACAATGCGCCAATACGCAGGATTTTCTACTGCCGAAGAAAGCAACTTAAGATATCATTATTTATTATCTCAAGGGGTTAACGGATTAAGTGTTGCTTTTGATTTACCTACACAAATTGGATACGATAGTGATCATCCTTTATCGGATGGAGAAGTAGGTAAAGTTGGTGTTGCAATTGATAGCATTGAAGACATGGAAAACCTATTTGCTGGTATTAATTTAGAGCAAGTATCTACTTCAATGACCATTAATGCCACTAGTTTTATTTTATTGGCTTTATATGTAGCAATTGCTAAAAAACAAGGCGCTGATTTAAATAAAATCACTGGTACAATTCAAAATGATATTTTAAAAGAATATGCAGCAAGAGGCACTTATATCTATCCACCCAAACCTTCTATGCGCATTATCACAGACATATTTGAATGGTGTGCTAAAGAATTACCAAAATGGAATACGATATCCATTAGTGGTTATCATATTAGAGAAGCTGGAAGTACCGCTGTTCAAGAAATTGCATTTACATTAAGTAATGGAAAATCTTATGTGCAAGCAGCATTAGACAAAGGATTAGACATTAATGTATTTGGAAAACGTTTGTCTTTTTTCTTTAATGCACACAATCATTTATTTGAAGAAGTGGCTAAGTTTCGTGCAGCAAGACGTATCTGGGCTAAGATGATGCAATCGTTGGGTGCTACAGACCAAAAAGCAATGATGCTGCGTTTCCATACACAAACCGGAGGCGCAACTTTAACGGCACAACAACCATTAAATAATATTAGTAGGGTTACCATACAAACATTAGCCGCAGTTTTAGGTGGTACCCAAAGTTTACATACCAATGGATACGACGAAGCATTGAGTTTACCTACCGAAGAAGCTGCAAGAATTGCATTAAGAACACAGCAAATTGTTGCATTTGAAAGTGGCGTAGCTGATACGGTTGATCCATTAGCGGGTAGTTATTTTATTGAAAGTTTAACCAATGAAATAGAATTGGCTACCTTACAATTAATAGAAAAAATTGATGTAATGGGTGGTAGTGTTGCAGCAATTGAAGCAGGATTTATGCAAGAAGAAATTGCCAAATCAGCCTATGAATACCAACGCAATATTGAAAAGGTTGAAAAAGTAATTGTTGGCGTTAATAAATTTCAAATAACTGAAACCAATCAAATTCCATCATTTAAAATTGATGATTCAATTCAAAAAGTACAGTCTAATAAATTAGCTATTCTTAAAAATAAAAGAGATGCAGAAAAAGCACATGCATTATTAAACAAAATTGAAACAGTTGCTAGGTCTAATGAAAACTTGATGCCTATTGTTATTGAAGCAGTGGAACACTATTGTACACTTGGTGAAATAGCTGATGTATTAAGAAAGGTTTTTGGAGAACATAAATAATTTTATGCTATTGATTTTTTAAACCCATTTCATGAAAAAATATATACTTATTTGCCTGTTTGTTTTACCTACTTTTTTAAATGCACAGGTAACACCAGTTATTATTGAACAGGCAACAAAACAAGTCAATGATTCAGTCATTGCATGGAGAAGACATTTGCACCAATTTCCAGAATTGTCTAATCGCGAAACAAATACAATGCAGTATATCGTTTCAAAATTAAAGGGATTGGGATTAACTATTAAATCGGGTGTGGCAAAAACCGGAGTAGTAGCAATATTAAAAGGTAATAAACCCGGCCCTGTTATAGCATTGCGTGCAGATATAGATGCATTACCAGTAATTGAGCGATCAACATTAACTTATGCATCTAAAGAAATAGGCGAATACAATGGTCAAAAAGTTCCTGTAATGCATGCATGTGGCCATGATGCGCACATAGCCATACTTTTAGGTGCCGCAACTGTTTTGAGTAAAATGAAAAATGATATTGTTGGAACGATTGTATTTATTTTTCAACCTGCCGAAGAAGGCACTCCAGGAACAGAAGAAGGAGGTGCACCAATGATGATAAAAGAAGGTGTCATGGACAATCCTAAAGTAGACGTGATTTTTGGTTTACACATGAATTCGCAAACTGAAATTGGTACCATTAAATACAAATCTGGAGCTGTAATGGCTAGTTCCGATTGGTTTACTATTAAAATAAAAGGCAAACAATCACATGGTTCACAACCTTGGAGTGGTATTGACCCTATTGTTGTTTCGGCACAAATTATCAATGGATTACAAACCATTGTAAGCAGACAATCAGAATTAACTAAAGCACCTGTGGTTATTACAGTAGGAAAAATTAATAGTGGTGTACGACCAAATATTATTCCAGAAGACCTAATTATGGAAGGAACCATTAGAACTTTAGATGCAAGTATGCAAAAAGATGTTCATGAACGCATCCGCATAACTACCCAAAAAATTGCAGAAGCATCTGGTGCAAAAGCAGAAATTAGTATAGATACAAAAACACTTGTAACCTATAACGATCCTGCACTTGTAAAGATGATGTTGCCTTCATTAGAAGCCGCTACTGGTAAAGGAAATTTAATAGAAAATGAATGGACAACTGGCGCAGAAGATTTTTCATACTATGGACAAAAAGCACCTGCATTTTTCTTTTTTCTAGGAGGAATGCCAAAAGGACAAGACCCATTAAAAGCTGCACCGCACCATACACCTGATTTTATTATTGATGATAGTAAATTAGACCTTGGCGTAAAGGCATTTTGTAATTTAGTATTTGATTACTCGAAATTGAAAACATCAAAATAATTCACTAAAATTAATACAATGAAAAAGTTCTTGTTTTTATTAATTAGTATTAGCTATTTAAATAGTCAAGCTCAAGAAAACCTCAGTCCTGAAATGCTTTGGAAACTAGGCAGGGTAAGTGGTATAGGCATTTCTACCAATAAACAGTATTTAGTATATAGTGTTAATATTCCAAATATTGAATTGAATAAAGGCAATATTAAAACGTACAAATTATCATTAAACGGCGGCAATCCTGAAGAAATTTCATCGACCGATAATTTGATTGAAAATTCAAAGTTATCTGCAGATGGAAAATATATGATTAGTAGTGATGCAGTAAAAATTAAAAATATTTCTGGCGCTGATTTTTATCCTTCATTAACCAAATCGAATGTTCAAATTTACGAATCATTAAACTATCGTCATTGGGATACTTGGGAAGACGGAAAATTTGACCATGTATTTTTGGCGCCATTAAAAGATGGAAAAGCTGGCAATGCAATTGATTTATTAAAAGACCAACCATTTGACTGTCCTCAAAAACCATTTGGTGGAGACGAAGATTTTATTTGGAATCCAGATAGTAAGCATGTGGTGTATGTATCAAAAAAATCATTTGGAACAGCTTATGCCATTAGTACAAATACCGATTTGTTTGAGTATGATATTACTACAGGCACTACTAAAAACTTAACCGACAATAATAAAGGTTATGATTTAAGTCCTGCCTATAATTCAAAAGGTGTTCTAGCCTATTTAAGCATGCAGCGTGAAGGCTATGAAGCAGATAAACAAGATTTAATATTATGGAATGGACAAACTAAAATTAATCTTACCAAACAAAGAGACGACATTCATGTAGAAAGTTTTAAATGGAGTGACGATGGAAATACTATCTTTTTTATTGCACCTCAAAAAGGAATGGTTCATTTGTTTCAAGTAACATTATCAGGTACGAATTCAAAAATTACACAATTAAATAAAGACGAATTTGAAGTAAATGGCATTGTAGGACAAGTTGGAAATGCTTTATATATATCAAAAGTAGATTTCAACCATGCTTCTGAAATTTATAAACTTGATTTAACTAATGGAAAAATTACACAAGTAACACATGTAAACAACGAAAAATATCAGTCAATTGCAAAAGTAACTAGTTCTTATAAAATGGTTACAACCACTGATGGCAAACAAATGCCTACATGGGTTATTTATCCTCCTAATTTCGATAAAACAAAAAAATACCCTACCCTTTTGTTCTGTTTGGGTGGCCCTCAAGGTACAACGCCTCAATACTCATTCAGGTGGAACTTTCAGTTAATGGCATCTCAAGGATATATTGTTGTTGCACCAGATAGAAGAGGCGTATTTGGCAATGGCACAAAATGGACAGAAGGTGTTAGTAAAGACTGGGGAGGACAAGCTATTAGAGACTATTTAAGTGCTATTGACGCAGTTTCAAAAGAATCTTATGTAGACAAACAAAGACTGGGTTGTGTTGGTGCTAGTTTTGGCGGATTTTCAGTATTTGCGCTAGAAGCCTTACACAATGGTCGTTTCAAAACATTTATTTCTCACGATGGTGTTTTTGATTTTAGAAGTATGTATGGTACTACCGATGAAATGTGGTTTGAAAATTTTGAAAAAGGTGGTGCTTATTATGATAAAAATAATGCCATAGCCCAACGATCATTTACACAGTCTCCAAGTAATTTTGTTGACAAATGGAATACCCCTATTTTAATTATACAAGGCGGTAAAGATTATCGCGTACCAATTGAACAAGGACAACAAGCATTTCAAGCAGCACAATTAAAAGGAATTAAAAGTAGATTTTTATATTTTCCAGACGAAAATCATTGGATTTTGAAAGCACAAGACGCTTTGGTTTGGCACCATGAATTTTATAAATGGTTAACAGAAACCTTACAATAAAATTAAAGGAGTATCGAATTGATACTCCTTTAATTTTTCTCCTATTGACGGAAATATTATTTCGAGTAGTCTCTTGCACCAAATAGCAAACTGCCAATCCTTACCAAATTAGAACCAGCATCTATGGCAATTGTATAATCACTACTCATTCCCATAGACAGTATAGAAAAAGAATTAGTTAATTGATATTTTTTATATAAAGATTGTAAATGATTGAACTCATTTTTTAGCACCTGTGTATCTGAACTAAACGAAGCCATTCCCATCAAACCCTTAATGTTAATATTAGATAGTGTTGATGCTGCATCAATGGCTTCTGCTAATTCCTTTTCATCCATCCCAAACTTTGTTTCTTCTTGTGCTATATAAACTTGTAACAAACAATCAATCACTCGATTATTTTTAATTGCCTGTTTGTTTATCTCTTGCAATAATTTCAAACTATCTACTCCATGAATTAAATGTACAAATGGAGCAATGTATTTTACTTTGTTCGATTGTAAATGCCCTATAAAATGCCAACGAATATCTAAAGGCAAACTTGCATGTTTGTCAACTAGTTCTTGTACATAATTTTCTCCAAAATCTCTTTGTCCTAAATCATACAATTCTTTAACAGCTTCATTGGGCTTGGTTTTACTAACTGCTACAAGTGTTGTATGCTGTTCTAATAAAAATTTCGAAATCGCTTTGTATGTATCTGCTGCTATTAACATTTGGTAAAGATATTTGGTATTGAGCCTTTCTTAATTTTAAATTTATTTTGCTTGCCTCTTTTGTTGCCAAACTAAATTTTCTAATAATAATATTTGATTATATGCCGGGCTATGATAAGTGAATTTAACCAATCCAGTAGATGAAGCTATTTTTTTAAACGGATTAGTTAACATTGATGCAATATTGGCAATGAAAAAAGGGTAATCGTCTTCTTCTATTAATTCAATTAAATTAACCTCAGCAGGAATAACCATCTTTGGCATATCAATTCCCCACCGCATTAGCGAAGTACTTAAAATTATTTTTTCTAAAAAACTATTCGAATGAGTATAACAATTTTTTGCCGATAGAATTAATTTAGATTGATACTGATCTAGAGCAGGAATTGATTTTAATGACATTAATCGAGATAGGTGGTAAAGAATAACAGCTGTAGTATTATAATGCGGAGATACATAACTGGCCGCAGTTTCATAATGATTAGACTCAATCACTTTTACAATTAAATCTATGCTAGCAGAATCTGCCTTTGAAAATGGCATCTGGTATTTTTGAACAAAATACAATACGTTCATTAAAACAGATACATCAAAATCAACGGGCATTTTTTTTCCAAACCAGGTTGAATACGCAGGAATGTCTTGGTATTGTTTAAATGTATTGTTGATTTTTTTCTTTGATTGATTGGTATAATCTTGCATTAAAACATGGATAGCATTAGCAACTGAATCTGGCGCATTCATTACCATCAATAGCATCACGGTATCATCAAAATCATCTGGTAGTGCTTGTGATTTATTGAATAGATTTAATAGACCACTGTTAGGAAAAATCCTAGGCGTATCTGTAGACCAAAAATTATACGTATTTCTACCTTTTTGGTTTTTAAATTTATTAAAATAAGGTTTTGCTTGGTTGATAATATTATTTACTTGTTCCTTTTCAATTGCATCAAACTGATTTTCTAGGTCTTGAAGTGTAAAACAAATCAATCCAGTATAAAAGGCATTGATATCGGCTTTCTGACGGTGTTTGTTTAAGTGATAAGTTCTATAAGAAGCAAATGATCCTTTTGGAATATTGCCGTTTGAAATAGCCTGTATTGAAGCAATTCTTTGCAATAACATTTTTATTGATAAAGAATCACTTGCCTTTACTGTAAAACAGGATAGACAAATAAATATAAATGGATAATATAAATGTATTTTTTGCTTCAATGCTGTAAATGTAATATCAAATTGAAACAATTGTATACAAGAAAGCCCAATGTTTTCACATTGGGCCTAAAAAGGGTTGTTATCATTATTTTAAAATACTTCGGCTAATGACTATTCTTTGCACTTCACTTGTGCCTTCATAAATCTGTGTAATCTTGGCATCACGCATCAATCTTTCTACATGGTATTCTTTAACAAAGCCATATCCACCGTGAATTTGAACAGCTTCAGTAGCAATCCACATTGCTGCTTCACTTGCAAAAACCTTGGCTATAGAAGAACTTAAGGTATAGTCTAAATGGTTGTCTTTTTCCCAAGCAGCTTTTAAGCACAATAATCTTGCCGCTTCAATTTTTGTGGCCATATCTGCAAGTTTAAACTGAATAGCTTGGTGGTGCATGATTTCTTTACCAAATGCCCTACGTTGTTTGCTATAAGCTAGTGCTAATTCATAAGCACCACTTGCAATACCTAAAGCCTGTGAAGCTATTCCTATTCTACCGCCACTAAGGGTTTTCATAGCAAATGTGAAACCAAAACCATCTGCTCCTATCCTATTTTCTTTTGGCACTTTTACATCATTGAACATGATGGTGTGTGTATCACTACCACGAATACCTAATTTATTTTCTTTTGCTGCAACAGTAATTCCTGCTGTATTTTTTTCAACAATAAATACATTAATACCATGGCTTCCTTTAGATACATCAGTTTGCGCAATTACCAAGTATACTGAGGCCGAAGATCCATTGGTAATCCAGTTTTTGGTGCCATTAATTAAATAATGATCGTCCATTTCTTCGGCAGTAGTTTGTTGGCTAGTAGCATCACTACCAGCTTCTGGCTCACTCAATAAAAATGCACCAATATACAATTCGCCATCTTTTATTCCTTGAGCCAATGGAACCAAGAATTGTTGTTTTTGTGCTTCTGTTCCATAAGTTTCAATCCCCCAACAAACCAAACTATTATTTACACTCATACAAACACTAGTACTAGCATCAATTTTGCTAATTTCTTCCATAGCTAACACATAACTAACAGTATCCATTCCACTACCCCCATAAGCAGGATCTACCATCATTCCCATAAAGCCTAGTTCTGCCAATTTTGTAACTTGTTCTCGCGGAAATTGTTGCTTTTCGTCTCTTTCAATAACACCTGCTAAGCATTCGTTATTTGCAAAATCTCGAGCAGCTTTTTTTATCATTAATTGTTCTTCGCTTAATTCAAAATTCATTGAAAATATATTTATGCTGTAAAATTAAGGATTTGAACTTGTATTACTAACGTTTGTTAGTTGAATTTAATAAAAAGAGGCTGTAAAATTTTACAGCCTCTTTCGTAATTTAATCGGGGGTATAATTACTATTTTAAAAAAATTATAAATCCTTTAAAGCAATCAGTCTTTCCCAACGATGTTTCATGCCTTCATTTGCCATAGCTAAAAATTCTGTAGCCCTTGATGGGTCATTGTTTTTAATAGTAGCAAATCGGTTTTCATTGTAAAGGAAATCTTCTAATGGCATGGAAGGATCTTTACTATCAATTACAAAACGGCTTCCTTGTTCTTTCATAGGATTGTAGCGGAATAACGGCCAATAACCTGTTTTAACAGCTAATTCTTGCTGATCTAAACCATGGCACATATCATAACCGTGCGCAATACAATGACTGTATGCAATAATAATTGATGGGCCTGGATATGCTTCTGCTTCTAAAATGGTTTTTAAAGCATGAACATCGTTGGCACCCATGGCTATTTCAGCAACAAATGCATTTCCGTGTGCAATGGCTTGCATGGCCAAATCTTTTTTGCCGGTTGTTTTCCCTTTAATAGAAAACTTAGCACTTGCACCAACAGGAGAAGATTTAGATTTTTGACCTCCAGTATTAGAATACACTTCAGTATCAAGCACCAAAATATTTACATTTTCACCAGTAGATAATACATGGTCTAATCCACTAAATCCAATATCATAAGCCCAGCCATCACCACCTACAATCCACATAGATTTATGTTCCAAGAAATCGGCAATTTGCAAAAGTAATCCTGCTTCTGGTTTGTCTATTCCTTTCAAAATAGATTTAAGTGCTTGAACATTTTTTCTTTGCAGTATAATAGACGCTTCATCGGATTCTAAATTATTTACAATTGCATCAGTTAATGCTTCACCAATATCTGCACGCAATGATTGTAAAATATTTAATCCATAACTACGCTTCATATCAGTTGCCAACTTAATACCTAAACCAAATTCAGCATTGTCTTCAAATAAAGAATTTGCCCATGCTGGCCCCTGACCTGCTGCATTTTTACTCCAAGGAGTGGTTGGTAAATTACCACCAAATATGGATGAACATCCTGTAGCATTTGCAACAATCATTCTATCTCCAAATAATTGTGTTAGTAGTTTTAAGTAGGGTGTTTCGCCACATCCACTACATGCTCCAGAGAATTCAAATAGTGGTTCTAATAATTGTGAGCCTTTAACGGTACTTCTATTTATTCTTGTTCTATCAATATCTGGTAATGAAATAAAGAAATCCCAATTTTGTTTTTCGGTTTCTTTTAAAGGCAATACTTCTTGCATATTAATTGCCTTATGTCCTGGCTGCGTTTTACTTTCTATTGGACAAACTTCTACACAAAGATTACAACCTGTACAGTCTTCTACTGCAACTTGTAATGTATAAGACTCAGTGTCTTTATAAAATTCTTTACCAATTGGCGCAACATGTTTAAAGAAATTAGGAGCGTCAACTAATAATTCATTGTTATAAACTTTTGGACGAATAGCAGCGTGCGGACAAACAAAGAAACACTTACCACATTGAGAACATAAACTAGCATCCCAAACCGGAACTTGTTCTGCAATATTTCTTTTTTCGTATTTAGTAGTAGCTGATGGATAAGTACCATCTGCAGGGAAAGCACTTACTGGCAACTCGTCTCCTTCTCCAGAAATAATTTTTGCCAACACTTGTTGCACAAAACTTGGTGCATTTCCAGATATTGCAGGAATGATGGCTCTATTGCCAATTGTAAAGTTCGAATAATCAAGCAGAGAAAGGTTTTCAAGCGTTTTATCAACTGCATCGAAATTCTTTTGAACAACTGCTTCACCTTTACGTCCGTAAGTTTTTTTAATAGCCGATTTAATATAACTAATTGCTTCTTCTTTTGGAATCACATTAGAAATAGCAAAAAAGCAGGTTTGAAGAATTGAATTAATTCTTGAACCCATGCCTGTTTCTTTGGCAACTTTAGAGGCATTAATTACATATAACTTAATGGCTTTTTCTTTTATTTCTTCCTGAATTTTTTGTGGAAGATTATGCCAAACATCTTCTGTTGCAAATGGTGCATTTAACAAAAGTGTTGCGCCGTGTTGTGCATCTTTTAAAATATCATAAGTCTGTAAATATGAAAAATGATGACAAGCAATAAAATTGGCAGAAGTAATTAAATATGTTGATTCAATTTTCTTTTCACTAAATCGCAAATGAGATACCGTTAATGATCCAGATTTTTTTGAATCATATACAAAATAGCCTTGCACATGGTTATTGGTGGTATCTCCAATAATTTTAATGGTATTTTTATTAGCACTTACTGTACCATCTGCACCCAATCCAAAAAATAATCCCCTAAAGAGGTGTTGGTCTTCTAGTGAAAAATCTTTGTTGTAAGATAAACTTGTATGTGTAATATCATCTTCAATGCCAATGGTGAAACTGTTTTTTGGTTTGTCTTTTTTAAGTTCTTCAAAAATAGCCATCACCATTGCTGGGTTAAATTCTTTTGAAGCCAATCCATAACGGCCACCAATAACTTTTGGCATACCATGTTCCCATCCAGCATGTAAAGCATTAATCACATCCATATACAATGGTTCTCCAATGGCACCTGTTTCTTTACAACGATCTAATACAGCAATATTTTTTACTGTTGATGGCAATGCATTAATAAAATGTTTCACCGAAAAAGGTCGGTATAAATGAATATTTAAATAGCCTGTTTTTTCGCCCTTAGAATTTAAATAATCAACTGTTTCATGAACAGCACCTGTACCAGAACCCATAATAATAATGATGTTCTCTGCTGCTTCGTGTCCATAGTATTCGAATAATTTATACGCACGACCAGTTAATTGCTCGAATTGTTGCATAGTGGTTTCAACAATTGCTGGAACTTTCCAATGGTATTCATTACAAGCTTCTCTACTTTGAAAATACACATCGGGGTTTTGGGCTGTTCCACGAATAGATGGATTCTCTGGATTTAAGGCACGATAACGATGTTTGGCTACATCATTTACATCAATCATTTGTTTGATGATTGAATCGGGTAAAACATTCACTTCATTTAGTTCGTGTGATGTTCTAAATCCGTCGAATATATTTAAGAAAGGAATACTTGAATGCAATGTGGCTGAAGTAGCAATCATTGCCATATCATGTGCTTCTTGCGCATTGTTTCCAAATAACATAGCAAATCCAGTACCTCTAACTGCCATAACATCGCTATGGTCTCCAAAAATTGATAGTGCATGTGTAGCCAAAGCGCGTGCAGCAATATGAAAAACAGTTGGCGTTAATTCTCCAGCTATTTTATACATATTTGGAATCATTAACAATAAACCTTGCGAACAGGTAAAAGTTGAGGCTAAAGCACCACCCTGTAGCGCACCATGAATGGCACCAGCGGCACCTGCTTCACTTTGCATTTCAATGATTTTGGGAACTTGTCCAAAGATATTTTCTTTGTTATCACTACTCCATTCATCGGCCCATTCTCCCATTGTAGAAGAAGGTGTGATAGGATAAATAGCACATACTTCGCTTGTTTTATAAGCTATATGCACAGCAGCTTCATTTCCATCCATGATGGCAATTGAAGCTGCTTTTTTTAAAATTGATTGGGAAGGTTTTGTGTGGGTAATTGAACTTTCCATAAGTTAGTAATTTGATAAGTTTGAATGCACAAATTACCAATCACAAATACCTCAAAATATGATTAATATCACCTACTAGTATGATATTAATCGGCTTTGATTATATAATTACTTATTGAAAGTTCTATTACTACTATGCTTTTTCTAGTTTTATTACGCGCGCATTTTTTTGGGCTTTTAAGGCTAATTCAGTGGCCAGAAAACAATGTGCTTGCGGCATAGCTGTTTCGGTTCGGTTAATTACATCGTCTACAAATTGCTGTCCAAATGGTAATGGCTCGGCATTGCAATCAATATATTTGGTTTCTTTTTGAGTAACCATGTATAAATGGTTGCCACCAATATGCCCAGAAGCAATATCAACATTTTTTCTAACCTCAATAAATCCTTCTGTACCTAAAATAGTTAATCTACCATCTCCCCAAGAAGCCAAACCATCTGGCGTAAACCAGTCAACCCTTATATATCCCATACCACCATTTCCGCTTAACATCACGTCTCCAAAATCTTCGAATTTAGGATATTGAGGAAAATTGGTATTAGCAATTTGAGAAGCAACCACATCGGCTTTTGTAGTACCTGTAAAAAATAAATACTGATCAAATTGATGCGAACCAATATCAGTTATAATGCCACCATAACGTTGTTTATCAAAAAACCATTCTGGTCTTGTTTTTGGAGACATTCTGTGTGGCCCTAAACCTATTGTTTGAATTACTTTACCTATAGCGCCAGATTTTACCAACTCACCGGCTTTAACAGTAGCACGATTTTCAAAACGTTCACTAAACATAATAGAATAAATACGTTTGGTTTCTTTTTGAACTCGTTTAGCTTCAGCCAATTGCTCTAGGGTTGTAATACCCGGTTTGTCTACCAAATAGTCTTTACCATGCTGCATTACGCGAATGCCCAGTGGTGCTCTTTCGTCAGGGATACCTGAACTAAGTACTACTTGTATCGTTTTATCTTCTAAAATTTCTTTTTCGGAACTAGCCAATTTAACCTCTGGAAATTTCTTAACAAAAGCTGCCACTAAGTCTGCTTCTTTTGCATATAATGAAACCAATTCTCCACCGCCACGTTTTACAGCTTCAACCATTGAATAAATATGTCCGTGGTTAATATTAATTACAGAAAAACGAATTCTTGTTGCAACTGGTTTGTTTTCACCTATTGGTTCTGGACGATTTTTATTAGTGAACCCAGATAAAATAGCAACGCCAGAAGCAGCTGCGGTATTTTTTATAAAACTTCTACGATTAGACTGTTTGTTTTCCATATGGGGCAATTTTTTTTAAATTTAATATAAAATCAATTACCAATACTTTTTTTGTACATTATAAAGCACCACTTTATCGGCATGATTTAATCTTTTTGTACTGTCTTGTAAAAAATGTCTTTTAAACGATTGAATTGCAGCATTAGAATCTTTAACATTATAACCAATAATTCTTAATGCCTGAATTGGATTAAAATTTTGTGGAATAGAATCTAAAACTGCATCATACCAAAGTCCAAAACCATTGTCTGCCAATGTTTCCCAAGGGAATCTATAATTGGGATCATTCTTTCTAGTTGGTGCAATATCTCCATGACCTATAAAATTTGCCGTTGGAATAGTATAGGTTGATTTAAGACGAGCTAACAAACTAATTAAACTTTTAATTTGTAAACTATCAAAAGGTTCAAAACCATTGTTATCTAATTCTATACCAATAGAGGCAGAATTGATATCAATTAAATTACCCCATTTAGAAACACCAGCATGATAGGCACGTAAATAATCATTTAACATATGGTGTATGGTGCCATCTTTACAAATAACATAGTGTGCACTTACAGCCGATTTAACGGTTGTAAATGTGGCAAGTGTTTGTAAACAAGCATTTTGTGCGGTATGATGAATAATTACAAAACTTGGTTTACGTAAATTAAAATTGGTAGTGCCCACCCAGTATGGCGGTTCTTTAATTGAATCAGTAGTCCATTTTTCTACTGGATTTTCTTTAATAGACAATGCAAGTTTTTTTACTTGTTGTTGATACTGTTTATTTGAATCTTTATAAGGATTTCTAGTACAAGCCCAAAATCCAACAACAGTAATTACTATTAAAATAAATCCTTTACGGAATATTTGATTTTTTTTCATCTTATTAAATTAAAAAAAGAAGCCAGTTAACTTGAATGTTAACTGGCTTCTTTTTATAGGATAAATTTATTTAGCATTCCAAGTGTTATTGGCACTATTCATATCAGGGAATACATGGTCTGGATCAATTACTACTTTTTGTAATTCTTCCGTTGTATTTAATTTTACTTTCCAAGAAGCATTGTTTTGCCATACTTCTACAGGTAAAGTTTTTCTTTGTTTAACACCCGATTTGGTGGTGTATTCGATGATAACTGGCATGGCTAATTGGTCTAAATTGTCAATGGTAATTAGTGCGCCATTTTTAGCGTCACTACCAACATAGTCAACTTTAGAAATGGCTTGGTCTAATTTATAATTCTCTAAGAACATTCCTCTCCAAAACCATGCTAAATCTTCTCCTGCACTGTTTTCGATACTTCTAAAAAAGTCATATGGTGTAGGATGTTTAAATTTCCAATCACGTATATATTTTTTAAATGCATAATCGAAACGATCTACACCTAAAATTTGTGTACGTAAAAGTGTTAATGCATATCCAGGTTTCATATATAATGAAGTACCAATATTTCTTTCTTGTAACACATCGGGTGTGTTTAACATTGCTTCTGATGTTGGTCCGAATAAAAATCTTGCATACTGGTGCCAGTCTGTTTTTCCGTCTTTGTATTCTCCATTGTTAAAATCATCACCAGCTAAAGTATTAATGAAAGTATTAAAGCCTTCATCCATCCAACCATATTTGCGTTCGTTACTACCTACAATCATAGGAAACCAAGTATGTCCAAATTCATGATCTGTAACCCCAAATAAACCTTGTGTTTTAGCAGTTGAGCCACAAAACACAATACCAGGATATTCCATTCCACCTACATTACTAGCAACATTAGAAGCAACAGGGTAAGGGAATTCAAACCAACGCTTGCTATAATTTTCAATACTTCCTTTTGTATATTCTGTTGCACGACCCCAACCTTTTTTACCTGCAGACTCAGCAGGATAAACACTTGTAGCCATACAATTTTTTCCTGAAGGCAAATTAATTTTTGATGCATCCCAAATAAAACTTTTTGAACTTGCCCATGCAAAATCACGTGCATTACTAATGGCAAATTTCCAAGTACAAGTTGGTTTGTTTGGTCTTGAATTAGCATCAGCAACTTCTGCTTCACTACGAATAACAATAGTAGTATCTGATTTTTTTGCTTGATTAAATCTTTTTAATTGTAATGGTGTAAGTACTTCTGCTGCATTTAATAATTCACCTGAAGCAACTACAATATGAGAAGCAGGAACAGTAATGCTTGCTTCTAAATTTCCATATTCTAAATAAAATTCACTTGCACCTAAATAAGGTAATGTATTCCAGCCTTGTACATCATCAAATACACAAACACGCGGATACCATTGTGCCACTGCATAAATGTTTCCAGCTTTAGTTTTTAAAATACCTGTTCTGTCGGAACCGTATTCAGGAATAACATAAGCATAATTTATTTTAACAGTAATAGCGCCAGTTTTAGCAGACAATACTTTGTTCAAACGTAATTGCATACGTGTATCAGTAATTACAAATGGAATTGATTCCGCTGGTTTTCCGGCTGTTAATAATTCAACGGAACTAATTTTATAACCACCACTAAAAGTGCTTTTTGCATCGCCATACCGACTTCTGCCTGTTGCAGGCATTTTTGCTTGACCACGAGAACTTAGCTCGTATAAATTTTGGTCTAATTGTAACCAGATATACGGTAAATCTTGTGGGCTATTATTTTTATAACTAATAGAAACCGATCCGGTTACTTCGTTTTTTTCTTCATTCAAAGAAGCAGCTATTTTATAGTCTGCTCGGTTTTGCCAATAAGCATTTCCGGGTTCGCCACTAGCTGCACGAAATTCGTTTCCCGCACTTGGATAGAACAATGGACCAAACAATAAATGTTGGTCGTATTTAGATTTAATTTCTTCTGATTTTGGAATTAATGCTGTTTGAGCTGTTAATTGACAAAAACTGGCTACAAAAAAAGCCGTTGAGAATAAGATTTTTTTACACATACATCATTTACTTTTATGGTTCATGAACTTGATAAGGCTAAAATAGCGAAAATCTCGTGGCTGTTATTGAGAAAATTATAAATGGAAATTTTATGTCTTTATTATTAAACAGAAAAGTATTTGGCAACCCTTCAAATGCAGGTAATCTACTTACAAAAGAAGCGGCTATGGCGCTTTTTTCGAGTTGGGTATTGAATCCTAAATTACAGGTTCATATGCTGCAAGTGGCGCATTTAATGAAAACTTGGGCTGCAGAAAAAGAAGGATTAAACGAAACAGAACAATGGAAATGGGAACTTTCGGGCTTATTACACGATGCCGATTGGGATCAATGGCCTGATAAACACTGTATTAAAATAATAGAACATTTAGAATCTTTAAATATTGACCCTGAAGTGATGCACGCAATAGCTTCACATGGCCCCAATCATTTTGGTGTTGATCCAGAGAATCAAATGGACAAAATGCTGTTTGCCTTTGATGAACTTTCTGGATTAATTCATGCTTATTCAATTTTAAGACCAGGTGGTTACGAAGGCATGGATGTTAAGGGTGTTAAAAAACGTTTGAAAGAAAAATCATTTGCCGCCAATGTTTCTCGCGAAGAAATTCAAGATGCCGCCAATAGAGCCGGTTTAGAATTAGATACACTAATTGCATTTATTGTATCAAAACAAAGTGCACACCAATAAATTTAAACCAAAGGTTCTTGCTGACTCAAACAATGAAAACTACCCAGTCCCCAAATAATATCGGTTGAATCAATACCAACAACGGTTCTTGATTTAAAGCACTCACTAATTATTTGTAAGGCCAAATCGTCTTTCTTTGATTGAAAAGTTGGAACGATTACATGGTTATTGCTAATATAAAAATTAGCATAAGATGCTGGAAGACGTTGGTCTTCATAAACAATTGCATCTGGCATAGGTAATTCAACCACATTTAATTGTTTGCCATTCAATAAACGCATGGAATGTAGTTGCTTCAAATTTGTTTGTAATAACGCGTAGTTATCATCTTGTTGATTGCTTTCAACAACAGTAAGTACCGTGTCTTCATTTACAAATCTTACAGTATCATCTATATGACCATCTGTATCATCTCCTACAATACCATCAGCAACCCATAGTATTTGTTCTGCTCCATAATAATCGTGTAAGTATTTTTCAATACTTGCTTGATTTAAAGTAGGATTTCTATTTTCATTTAATAAGCAACAAGTAGAAGTTAGAATAGTGCCTTTTCCGTTGAATTCTACCGATCCTCCTTCCATTACAATGCCAGGATGAAATACAGGTAAATTAAATTCCTTACCAATTAAGGTTGGAATAATATCATCTAAATCATAAGGAGGATATTTGTTTCCCCAAGCATTATAATTCCAGTCAACGATTACTTTTTTTTGTTCCGCTTTGTTATTAATTAAAAATGCAGGACCATGGTCTCTACACCAAGCATCATTGGTAGGATGAATGAAAAAACTTACTTGATTTAAATTTACATTAGCCTGTAATAAATGATTGATAGCAGCCATTTTCATTGCTTCATCTACCACATTAATTCTAACTTTTTCACTCTCCGATAAATACTTTACAAACAAAGCATAATTAGGATAGATTGAATCGATTTTTCCTGGCCAACTAGCTTCTTTATGCGGCCAACTTAACCAAGTTGCTTCATGTGGTTCAAACTCTGCAGGAAATCGATATCCTAAACTAGCTGGTAAAATACCATTTGTATTATTCAATAACATAATCAAATCAATAGCAGTATACAATAATTAGTCTTCGTCTATAAATCTTTGGGTGATAGGTTGATAAGAATCAATACGTCTATCACGCAGAAAAGGCCAATGCGTTCTATATTTATCGGTAAGTTCTGTATCAATTGGAATAATTGCAATTTCTTCTTGGTCGTGAGAAGCTTTGTACAAAAGGGTTCCAAAAGGATTGCTTACAAAAGATCCACCCCAAAATTGCATCGCACCATTCTGTTCTAAACCAACCCTATTAACACTTACCACGTGTACACCATTGGCAACTGCATGACTTTTTTGAATGGTTTGCCAAGCATTGTATTGCTCTGTATTAGTGGCTTCGTTTTGCTCGGTAGACCAACCAATGGCAGTTGGATAAAATAATATTTCAGCACCCATCAATGCCGTAATTCTAGCAGCTTCTGGATACCATTGATCCCAACAAATTAATACACCAAGGGTTGCAAATTTTGTTTTAAAAACTTTGTATCCTAAATCGCCTGGAGTGAAATAAAACTTTTCGTAATAAGCAGGATCGTCTGGAATATGCATCTTACGATACTTACCTAAATAAGTTCCGTCTGCATCAATTACTGCAGTGGTATTATGGTATAAACCTTGTGCTCTTTTTTCAAATAAAGACGCTATAATTACAATATTTAATTCAGCAGCCAAACTACTGAAAATATTTGTTGAAGGACCTGGCACAGGTTCTGCTAATAAAAAATGATCGTAAGATTCCGTATCACAGAAATACAAGGAACCAAACAACTCTTGCAAACAAATAATCTGAGCACCTTTTTGTGCAGCTTCTTTAATTTTACTGATTGCATTTTCTAAATTATTTTCTTTAGACGCAGTACAGCTCATTTGAATAAGACCAACAGATACAATAGACATACACTATCAATTATTAAGTTAGAAATCCAATATTATCTTTCTATATTTTATGTAGGAATTTTTATGATATGATCGAAACTACTAATTCCAATCATTTTTTCTGTTAAATATCCTTCTCCATACTCCACACCAATTCTTTTACCCAGCATCATTGCACGCGCTTTCACAGATTCAATAAATTGTGGTGTTGAAATATAGGTTTGGGGTTCGTTTAAATCTGGGTTGTAAAACTGAGTAGTATAAGCATGAATAGCAGCCAATTTTTGGTTGATATGTGCTGAAATATCTACTACAAATGAAGGCTGAAGAAATCTATCTTGTAAATAGTTAAATACATAAGTAGGTCTCCATTCTTTTTGTAATTCGCCATCTTGTAAGGTTTCAATTTTTCTTAATCCAGACAAGAATGCTGCATCAGAAATCATTTTTGAACTTCTTCCATGGTCTGGATGACGGTCTTCAGGAGCATTGGCTAAAATAATGGTCGGCTGATATTTTCTAATGATTTGAATCAACTTACGCTGATTGGTTTCGTCGTTTTGAAAAAAGCCATCTGGCATGCCTAAATTTTCTCTAATGTCAATTCCTAAAATATCCGCAGCATTTCTCGATTCTACTTTACGGGTTTCAGCAGTACCTCTAGTACCAAGTTCGCCCCTAGTTAAGTCAACAATACCAACCTGTTTACCTTCCGCAATGGCAGCCAAAAGCGTACCTGCACAACCTAATTCAACATCGTCTGGGTGAACACCAATGGCTAATATATCTAACTTCATGTGGTTACTATTAATGGTACAAAGTTACAGTTCCAACACAATAAAAATCCCGTCTCGAAAACTCGGGACGGGATTTTGAATATTTTATCAAAAAGACTAGTCTTTCTTTGCGTAACGCTTTTTGAATTTATCAATACGTCCTGCCGTATCAACCAACATATTTTTACCAGTATAGAAAGGATGAGAGGTGTTAGAGATCTCCAATTTAATTACTGGATACTCATTACCATCTTCCCATAAAACGGTTTCTTTTGAATTTGCGGTTGAGCGACTTAAAAATTGATCACCATTACTCATGTCTTTAAACACTACAAAACGGTAATTGTCTGGATGGATACCTTGCTTCATGATAGTAGATTTAGGTCGTACGGTTTTTGCCGTACTGTTATTTTTAGGATGGCAAAAGTACAGAAATCCTGAATTTTAACCAAATGAAATTTGAAAATAAGCCATAAAAAGGCAAAATAGACCAATTTTTAGCTCTTCATATTAATAAATTGGAGCGGCAAACCTAGGTCACTGGTTTTTGTGAGGGCAATAACATCTTGTAAATCGTCGATTTTTTTAGCCGTAACACGAATAATATCATCCATTATAGCAGCCTGTACTTTTAAACCACTTTCTTTAATCAGTTTAACCAGTTTCTTAGCATCGTCTTGTTTTAAACCATTACGAACTGACACTTCTTTTTTTACTGTTTTTCCACTAGGATAAGCATCTTTACTAAAGTCAAAAGCACTTGCTTCAATTCCTTGCTTCATAGATCGACTAATTACTACATCAATTACCTGTTTCATTTTCATATCACTATCTACTTCTAAATGTAGGATATAGTCTTTTTTATTCAGGTCAATTTTAACCATTGAATCTTTAAAGTCGAAGCGTGTACTAATTTCTTTTTTAACGGTATTGATAGCATTATCTAATACTTGAAGGTCTACTTTGCTAGCGATATCAAATGAAGGCATAAAATATATTTTTATTAAGATAAAAATTGATAAAGTACTGTGTTAGTTTTTATTAGATAAAGTATTTGATTTTAAATACCATTTCTTAGACTGAATAAATAACCAGATTCCTGTGAGCATTAAAATTACAGAAATAATTTGTGCTTGAGTAGGCTGCAATGGAAGGTCTTCGTATTTTGTATTTACCCGAATGCTTTCAATGGAAAAACGTTCTACTCCATTTAGTATTAAGTACAAGCCAAATATTCTTCCGGGAATTTTTATTTTTTTTCTAACCGACCATAAAACAATAAATAAAATAGCACAAACAATTACTTCATACAAAGCTGTTGGATAAACAGGTTGTGCCAATTGATTACAATATTGTCCAACACAGCCTGGAATTGCAACACCTTCTCCCACAACATTGTGCGGATATTGATATGCCCAAAGCCAGTCTGGCAGCCAGCTAAAAGGCTTTGGATGTAAATTAACAATACCCCAATCTCCATCGCCACTTATTTGACAACCAATTCTTCCAATGGAATAACCTAACATTAATATTGGTGCAAAAGAATCTACTAAATGCACAATCGGCAATTTGATTCTTTTGGAATAAATCATTATTGCAGCACCAGCACAAATTAAACCACCATAAAATGTTAATCCGCTAAATGATATTAATGCCCCAATTGGGTCTTTAATAAAATCATTCCAGTTTTCTAAATTATGAAAAATTTTAGCCCCTAAAAATCCAAAAGCAGCGGCATAAATTACTAAATCTCCTACCCTGTCTTGCGGCCAAATACGAATAGTTCTTTCTTCTGGTTTGACTAGTTTTTCTTTATTTTTTTCATACCATTTTAATCCTAAAAAGAAAAGTCCTAATAAAACACCTGTTGCAGTATTTCCTTTACTTGAAAGTATAAAAGACTGTGGATCATTCAAGGCATCTTGAATAATAAATGCCCCAATTATTTTATAGCCAAAAACAAATCCTAAAATAAAATTTAGCAACAAATCCATCAATGATGCAGGTGCACCCATCATTACTTTTTCTTCAGTAAAACTGAGTAACCCAAGTTGTTGTTTTCGTTGAAATTCTAAGGTTAATGCCCAAGCACTAATAATAAAACAAAGGGCTACAAAAAATCCAAAAGAATTGATCAGTTTAAGTGCAGACAATTCTATTCCAAATAAATCTTTAAATACGTAGTAGAGATTGGGATACATGAACTTATTATTGGAATTTAATAATAAAATATAAGTAGATAAGGATACAATGTTAACCAGAAAAACTGATACTAAAAATGATTATACCTTCTAAAAAATAGAAAGGCCCCACTTGCGTGAGGCCCTCATACTTACTAACCCATCTACTTACGAAAATACATTATTTATTAATTGCAATGCTCATTAAATACAGAAATTAAATGCTGCGCAATAACTTGTGCTGGTCGACCCTCAATTTGGTGTCTTTCTACAATACTCACCAATTCGCCGTCTTTAAATAGGGCAATTGCTGGTGAAGATGGCGGATAAGGCATTAAATGCTTACGAACCTGATTAATAGCGTCTACATCAAAGCCTGCAAAACTAGTTGTTAAACGATCTGGTAAATTAGTGGCATTTTGAACTGCCATTAACACACCTGGTCTGCAAGTGCCTGCTGCACAACCACATACAGAGTTAATTACTACTAATGTAGTACCAGATTTGGCTAATGTAGTGTTAACGTCTTCTGAAGTTAATAACTCATCAAATCCTCCATCTACTAATTCGGCCTTCATTGGTAACACTATTTCTGCTGGATACATATTTTTAAATTTTATTAGACTGCAAATTTAAGATAATTCAACATTACAATTTTTCAAATAAATCGTCATATTTATAGAAATCAATCTTTTTTTAACCCCAAAACAATTATTTAACATATCCGTGTAATAACCAAATGCAAGTTATAAGGGGTCAACAATTGTGTTTCATTCATTTTAGTCTATTTTGTAGCACTAAAAATCATAGAATTATTTGTTATTTATTGAAAATCAATTAATTATGAGAGTTGTCTCTTTATTATTAGTCATATATCTATTTTCTACATCTGTTAATAGTCAAGTTCAAGTAAAAAACTCCTTATTGTGGAAAATATCGGGTAAATCATTAAAAGAGCCCTCTTATATATTTGGAACCTTTCATTTAATGTGTAAAGACCAATTTACAATAAGTGATACCCTAAAAGCCTCTCTACTTAAAACAACGCAGTTTTATGGGGAATTAGATATGGACGACCCAACCATGCAACAGCAAATGATGCAATTAATTGCAATGCCTAATAGATCGCTAGAATCTTATATGACAGCAGAAAAATTTAAAATTTGTGATAGTGTATTTAAAACTATTACAGGTATGAGTTTGAAATCTTTAAATCAATTCAAACCTTTTATGAGTTTAAGTTTTCTTACCATTAAAACTGTTCCTTGTAGCAATTTTGTTCAACCAGAAACCGAGTTAATGAATCTAGCAAAAGCAAATAAAAAGGATATATTAGGATTAGAAACTGTTGCAGAGCAATTGAGTGCCATTGATATGGAACCTATCGATTCTCAGGTAGTTGCTTTACAAAAAATGGTATTGAATTTTGATAGCACAAAAGCTACCATGAAAGAAATGATGGATATGTATCAAAAAAACGATTCAGAATTATTGTTTCAATATATTCAAAAACAAGGAACAGATGGCTTATCTGAAAAAGCATTATTAGTAGATCGAAATAAAAAATGGGCGCCTAAAATGAAAACAATCATGCAAGAAAAATCTAGTTTTTTTGCTGTTGGCGCAGGACATTTAGGTGGTAAAACTGGTGTGCTTGCTTTGTTACGCAATTTGGGGTTTCGTGTAGAGCCAATTCAATATTAAAAACTAATACTGAAATGGTAATCTAATAAAAAACAGCCTTCTCAAATTTAAATAAACACGCTGATTATTTTATTAATTAATACAAATATTCATTAAGTATCTATAATAAAATAGGCTGTCTCAAAATATAGAGACAGCCTATTTTTATATATCAATCAATAATGATAAATCTATTACCTTAAATAACCTAAAATTTTCAACATACTTGCTGAAGTTTGTTCTTTTGAATATACCCAGTCAATTAGTTTTCCAGATTTATCGTATTCTACAATTACATGTTTAGGAGAAGGAACCATACAATGCTTAATACCACCATATCCACTAATGGCATCTTGATAAGCACCTGTATGGAAGAATCCTACATACAAAGGTTCTTTGTTTTGCTCTTCTTCTTTTTTATTAGAAGATGCTAGCTTAGGTAAGAATACTTCATTAATATGTTCTTCTGAATCATAGTAGTCGTGGCTATCACAAGTGATTCCACCTAATACGACTCGATGGTATTCATTATCCCATTTATTAATTGGCAGCATCAAGAACTTTTCTCCTATACCCCAGGTGTCTGGTAAAGTAGTGATAAATGAAGAATCAATCATATACCAACACTCACGATCGTTTTGAATTTTTTGGCCCAGTACACTGTATATATGTGCCATACTCTCGCCTACTGTGAAACTACCAAACTCTGTATAAATATTTGGCATAGGTACTTTTGCCTTGTTACATGCTTTTTTAATATTGCCTACAATTTCATTAATCATAAATTGGTAGTCGTATTCGAAGCCCAAAGAATGTTTAATAGGAAATCCACCACCAATATTTATTGAATCTAACTCCGGACAAATTTTCTTTAATTGGCAATAGAGGTTAATAATTTTATTTAACTCCGACCAATAATAAATATCATCCTTTACTCCTTTATTTAAAAAGATATGGAGCATTTTTAACTGAAACTTATCTTCAAATCCTTCAATTTCATCTACATAAAATTCTAGAATATCTTTTGCTCTAATACCTAGTCTTGAAGTGTAAAATGGAAAGTTAGGCTCTTCTTCTGCCGCAACTCTAATACCTAAACGGAATGGTTGTTTAACAGATTTTCTATAGGCTTGCAATTCTTCTTTATTATCTAAGATGGGAATAACATTCTTAAACCCATTATTGATCATTTTAGCAATACGAGTGGTATAGTTTTTTTGCTTGTAACCATTACATATAATGTAAACATCTTTATTAATCTTGCGACGTTCGTATAAACGATTTACAATATCAATATCGTAAGCATAAGATGTTTCTAAATGTATGCCGTGTTTTAAAGCTTCTTCAACTATAAATGAAAAATGAGAACTTTTTGTACAGTAACAATAAAAATACTGTCCTTCGTATTTGTGCTTTTTAAAAGCATTTGCAAATAAGCTTTTAGCCTTATTAATTTGCATACCAATTTTAGGTAGGTAAGTTAATTTTAAAGGAGTACCGTGCTTATTAATTAAGGAGATAAGGTCTAGTCCGTTGAATTCTAAATAACCATCATCATTTTGATCAAACCCTTCTTGAGGAAAATGGAAGGTCTGGTTCACAAGCGAAGTATAGGTGTTATTCATTATTAGTATTACGTATTATACGGTGAGCAAACAGATTTTTGCAACGCAAAAGTAATAGTTTACTCGCTTGATTGCATAAAAAAAACCGGAAAGGTTTAGACTTCCGGTTTTGTATGGTATTCTAGATAGAATTCTATTTTACAGAATCAACCAATGCTTTGAAAGCAACTGGCTCATTCATAGCTAAATCGGCCAAAACCTTACGGTTAAGGTCAATTCCTTTTACACTCAATTTATTAATAAATTGACTATAAGTTAATCCTTCTTGTCTTACTGCTGCGTTAATACGTGCAATCCATAATTGACGGTATTCACGTTTTTTAAGTTTACGACCTACATAACTGTATGTTAAACCTTTTTCAACGATATTTTTGGCAACGGTATAAACGTTTTTACGTTTACCATAAAAGCCTTTAGCTTGATCAAGAATTTTTTTCCTTCTAGCCCTAGATGCTACTGCATTTTTTGAACGTGGCATAGTATTAATTTTTTACGTAAACGATATTAAATACGCGTCTACTGATTTTTAAAATGATGGTGGTTTTTTAAATAAACGCGTAGTTTATCCTTTCAAACGTAATAAACGTAGAACAAAATCTTTGTTTGGTGCACTCACCATACCTTTTTTGCTCATTGCTCTTTTACGCTTTTTTGACTTTTTTGTTAAGATGTGACGTTTGAAAGCTTTCTGGAAAGTGATTTCTCCAGTACCAGTCACCTTAAAGCGCTTTTTTGCGCTAGAATTGGTTTTTACCTTTGGCATGTTAAATAATCTAATTAAGATTACACCCTGCTGGCGGTTTCGAACAGACGAAACACTTGTAAGGCCCTACGGGAAATATCCGATTTTTTCGGATGGCAAAGGTAAGGGTTTGTAAACATAAATCAAAAGCCAAATTGGTATATCATAAAAATAATTTCAATTAGAATAATTAGAAGTTAACTGCTTCTAATTAATTGAAAATCATTTCAATAGACATCTATAAACTAAAAAACAGCAACTATTATGTTGCTGTTTCCTAAAAACAAAATTACCTTTTATCCTTTCTTCTTTCCTGTTTTTGGTGTGAATATGGCAAACATTCGCTTTCCTTCTAACTTAGGCATACTCTCTAAAGTACCTGCTTCTGCTAGTCTTTCAGCAAATTTCAACAATAATAATTGCCCACGATCCTGAAACATAATAGCACGTCCTTTGAACTGTACATATGCTTTTACTTTGTTACCATCCTTTAAGAAATTCTCGGCATGTTTTGCCTTGAAATTAAAATCATGGTCATCAGTTCCTGGTGTAAAACGAATTTCTTTTACTTCACTTTGCTTGGAATTGGCTTTCATTTCCTTTTCCTTCTTCTTCTTCTCGTATAAGAATTTCTTATAGTCGATTACTTTACAAACTGGGGGATCTGCTGTTGGAGAAATCTCCACAAGGTCTAATTCCTGTTCTTGAGCAATTTTTAAAGCGTCTGCTGTTGGGTAAACACCTACTGTAACATTGTCGCCTACTAAACGAACTTGTAATACACGAATTCTTTCGTTAATGCGATGTTCAGGCTCCGGTTGCCTGTTAAACCTGGGGTTAAATCTTCCTCCGCCTCTTGGTGGTAATGCCATTAAAACTTGTTTTGTGAATAATTATTTATTGTTAAAGATATAAATAAAGCTGACTATTCCGGTGATTTACGATTATCTATTTCATCAACCACTAGTTCTATGAACGAATCAACCGATTGTACACCCATATCTCCTTTTCCTTGACGGCGAACTGCCAATTGGTTTTCTGCAACTTCTTTTTCGCCTATTACTAGCATGTAAGGTACGCGCATCAATTCTGTATCACGGATTTTTTTTCCAATCTTTTCATTTCTATCGTCTATTTCTACCCTTACGCCTGCTTTACGCAATTTTGCTTTAACAGCTATGGCATAGTCTTGAAACTTATCACTAATTGGTAAAATCTTTACTTGCAATGGCGCTAACCATACTGGAAACTTACCAGCATAATGCTCTAAAAGGAAGCCAATAAATCTTTCGTGCGTTCCTAATGGCGCTCTATGAATAATTAATGGCGTTTCGGGTGCATTCTCTTTATTGGTGAATTCTAATTTAAAACGACGTCCTTGTGCAAAATCAACTTGGTTAGTTGCTAAGGTAAATTCTCTACCAATAGCACTCCAAATTTGTACATCTATTTTAGGTCCGTAAAATGCACCTTCATCGGGAACTTCTACATATGGCGTTCCTGATTCTTTTAAAACTTGACGAACCATTTCTTCGGTTTCTAACCATAATTCAGGTTCATCAATGTATTTTTTACCCAATTTTGCTGGATCGTGTAAACTTAAACGCATCACGTATTTGTCAATTCCAAAAATCTCGAAATACTTTAAATACATATCATTCACCGCCCTAAATTCTTGCGCAAATTGCTCTTTACTACAATAGATATGCGCATCATTCATGTGTAAACAACGTACACGCATTAAACCAAACAGTTCTCCACTTTGCTCGTAGCGATAACAAGTGCCATATTCTGCTAAACGCAATGGCATTTCTTTGTAGCTACGCAATTCAGCCGAAAATATTTTGTGGTGGTGCGGGCAATTCATTGCTTTTAAATAGTACTTAGTGCCATCCATTTCCATGGGTGGATACATACTTTCTTGGTAATAAGGTAAGTGACCGCTAGTAATATATAAACTCTCTTTGGCAATATGCGGGGTAACTACCCTTTTATAACCTGCTTCTTCTTCCGTTTCTTTGGCTAGCCTTTCTAATTCTTCAATAATAATGGTTCCATTTGGCATCCACAAAGGCAAACCTGGTCCTATATCATCATCCATTGTAAAAATGCCTAACTCTTTACCTAATTTACGATGGTCGCGCTTTTTCGCTTCTTCCAACATTAATAAATAAGCATCTAACTCATTTTTATTAGGAAATGTAACACCGTAAACACGGGTTAACATTTTGTTCTTTTCATCTCCTTTCCAATATGCCCCAGATATGCTAGTAAGCTTAATGGCTTTAATAACGCCTGTACCCGGAATATGCGGCCCTCTACACAAATCGGTAAATTGACCTTGGGTATAAAAACTTATTTCACCATCCTGTAAGCCTTGTAATAAATCTAGTTTGTATTCGTCGCCTTTATCTGCAAAATATTTAATAGCGTCGGGCTTTGAAATGGTTTGACGGATATATGGATTGTTCTGTTTTACCAGTTCCACCATTTTTATTTCAATTTGGCGGAGGTCTTCATCACTCATTTGTCTGCCACCTAAATCCATATCGTAATAAAAACCTCTTTCTAAAGCTGGTCCTACCCAAAATTTCACGCCTGGAAATAAAGATTCAACGGCTTCAGCCATTAAATGCGCTGATGAATGCCAGAATGTATTTTTTCCTTCTGCATCATCCCATGTTAATAATTGCAAAGAAGCATCTGCCGTTATTGCACGTGATGCATCCCATACCTGGCCATTTACTTTGGCAGCCAATACTTTTCTGGCTAACCCTTCACTGATAGACTTGGCGATGTCTAAAGAAGATATTCCTTCTTGGTATTCTCTAGTTGCGCCATCTGGAAAACGAATCTGTATCATGTATTTATATCGAATCTTAATGTGATAAGGGTAACAAAAATACAAAATTGCAGTCAGACTTTCCCTTACTAAGAATTAATTATAATGAAAACCTTAACGGTTCTTTAGTAAGTTAACGTAGTTTGGTGCTGTAGTTTTGCGCCATGAGATTGAATTTTACCCTTCTTTTTCTTTTATTGTTTGCTTTTACCGCCCAATCCCAAAAACTTACGGGGATTTGGAGGGGTTATTTTAGTTCGTCTAACGGTGTCTACCGTGAGGGGATTAAAGAAGAAATGTATAAATACGAAATTCAAATTGAGCAGCAACAAAACAATGCGGTTAAAGGGGTTACCTATTCATACAAAACCACCATTTTTTATGGCAAAGCAACTATTCAGGGGATTTATTCGCCGAATACCAAATCTATCATTTTAAAGGAAACTGGATTAGTTGAACTTGAAATTGGCGATAAAAGTCAGCCATGCTTAATGACTTGCTATTTAGATTATTCAAAAATTGGCAAACTAGAAGTTTTACAAGGAACTTTTATTTCTACCAATGTAAAAGACAAAGGTGATTGTGGTGCTGGTAAAGTTTATTTAGAAAGAGTCCCTGTATCTGATTTTAAATTAGAAGATTTTTTAACTAAAAAGAAACCAACAGATACAACTAAAAACAATGCTAAAATACCTCTAAAACAAAATAGCACAGTTACCAATGCTTCTAAAATAAGACCAGGTGCAGAAGCTAATTTAGTACCTAAAAATGCTATAGGTATTTTAAAGGATTTGAGTGTTGAGAAAAAAAATATTCCAGCTCCATCAATTGTAACGATAGACACAGTTGTTCCTCCTATTCCAAAACCTAAAGTGAATAACAAAATAGTTTTACCTAAAGTATTGGTAGAAAGAGAGAATCATTTGGTTCGTACTATTCAAACATCTGAAGAAAATATTCAAATAGAATTATTTGATAACGGCACAATTGACCATGATTCTATTTCTGTTTTTGACAATAACAAACAGGTAATAAAAAATGGTGAACTGAGTTATAAGCCTATCAAACTAAAAATAAAATTCTCTACCGAAGACAATAAACACGAATTAATTATGGTGGCAGAGAATCTTGGTGAAATACCACCTAATACTGCATTAATGGTTATTACTGCAGGCAAACAACGTTATGAGATATTTTTAACTTCTACCGAAGAAAAAAATGCCAAAGTTGTTATTGAGTATACACCCAAACAATAATTAGAATTTTATATTCCAAGTAACTGACGGGATGATTGGAAATAATGATACCTGTTTTGCAACTACCGATAAATTACCTGTTGCCGCACTACCCTCTTGATCGAAATAAATAAAATAAGGATTCTTTCTACTGTAGATATTGTATACACTAAAAACCCAATTAGTAGTTGTTTTACTGGTTGATTTATGTTTTGGTGTATACGTTGCTGCGAAATCTAATCGATGGTAGTTTTCCATTCTATATGCATTGATACGACTATATTCTTGTGAAAGTGTTCCATTAATAAAATAGAATCTTTCTGGAATTGAAATGGCACTGCCAGTACCATAAACAAATACAGACGACAAACGCCATTTTGAATTGAGTTCGTAATTGGTTACAAATGATAAATCGTGTCGGCGATCATTTCTACTTGGATATTTATTGCCATTATTTAAATCTTTAAATTGACGCCAAGTATAACTCAATGTATACCCAATCCAACCAGTTAATCGGCCCTTTACTTTATTAATAAAAAATTCAGAACCATAACTCCAACCCTTTCCAAATACAAATTCTTCTTCGGGATCTTTTAGGGAAGGTGTATATCCTTCTTTGTATTCTATTTGGTTTTCCATTGTTTTATAATAGAGTTCTACAGAAGTTTCAAACATCCCTTCTTTAAAATTTCTAAAATAACCCAATGCATACTGCCAACTCATTTGTGGCTTTACACGAATGGTACTTGGTACCCATAAATCTGTTGGAAGTGTAGTACCTGCATTGGTTACTAAATGTATATATTGTAAATTATTGGTAATGGCCGCTTTAAATGAACTCTGCTCATTCAATTCATACCTAAGTGTTGCCCTTGGTTCAAATCCGCCATAGGTTTTAACAGTTTTCCCTTTTGCATATACCGTGCTATCAATTTTATTGCCATTAATATCACGGATATAATTTGTGTAAGATCCAACTTGTTGAAATGCGCTATATCTAATTCCTATATTTAGTTTGATTTTTTTATTGAATTCCCAATCATCTTGTAAATAGATAGCATATTCATTTGCTTGTTTTTTATTTGCATTTTGTGGCGCAAATACAACACTATCTTGGTTTGCGGTAAAAAGATTCGGTAAAAAAGTATGGAATGTATACTGAGCGCCAAACTTAATTTTATGCTCGGGTGAAGCATAATAATCAATATCGGTTTTGGCATTTAAATCTCGAATACCTGAAGATAATTTGATATTGAAATCTTTTTGTTTTCCATTGAGTTCAAATTTATAATCATTATACACCAAGGTTGTATTAGAAAATAATTTTTTATTGAACACATGGTTCCACCTTAATGTAGCAGTAGAATTACCCCATGGAATTTCGGTATTAAAATTTCGTTTGGCATTATTGAAATTGAATTTATCACGTCCAAAATAACCACTTAAATACAAATGGTCTTTTTCGGAAATTTGATAATTCATTTTAGCATTTAAATCATAGAAATAATAGCCAGAACCATAATAGTCACTTGTTTTTTTAATGAATGGTTTAGCCAATGCATCTGCATAAGTTCTTCGGGCAGAAATCATATAAGAAGCTTTGTTTTTTTTCAATGGCCCTTGAATAGAAAACCTTGACGCAATTAAGCCAACACCAATATCCACCTGTGTTTTATTGGTATTCCCTTCTTTCATAGCCACATCAACTACCGAAGACAACCTGCCCCCATATTGGGCGGGCATGCCGCCTTTTATGAGTGTTACATTTTTTATAGCATCACTATTAAAAATACTAAAGAAGCCAAATAAATGCCCTGTATTGTATACAACGGCATCGTCTAATAAAATTAAATTTTGGTCTGCTCCACCGCCCCTTACATAAAATCCTGCATTGCCTTCACCTGCATTACGAATACCTGGTAATAATTGTAGTGTTTTTAAAATATCAACTTCACCTAAAAAGGCAGGAATTGCTTTGGCTGTATTTACATTCAATTCAAACTTACCCATTTGGGCAGTTTTTATATTATTGTCTCTTTTTTTAGCAACAACAGTTACATTGTTTATTACTGCTGTATTTGATAAGAGTTTAAAATCAATTTGTTGGTTATTGTGTAAATCTAAAACCAATAATTTAGGTTGATAACCTATGAAGGAGCACAAAAATTCATACTTACCATTTGTTAATGTAATAGAATAAAACCCATATTGATTGCTAACAATGCCTTTGCGTTCTTTGGGAATAGTTAAGTTGGCTCCAATTAATGTTTCGCCTGTTAAACTGTCTTTGATATAACCATTGATTGTAAATTTCTCTTGGGAATTAGCAAGTATATTAAAGCAGATACATACAACAATAAATAGAAACCTTTTATTCATAACTACTAAACACTTAATGTGCAACAATGTTCTTTAAACAAAATTTTATTGTTTATTGGTAAAGCTAAGCGTATCTCTAATTTCTGCACAAGGTGTTTTAAGCTTTGGCGCATAAGGATTTTTCCCATCAACTATTTGACTAATCCAATAAGCTCCTTGATCGTCGAAAGAACTGGAACAGTAGTAATGATACAAAACAATTTGATCATATTGAACAGTTCTAATTAAATCATATAATTGGTCACTAACCATTTGAAAAGACCTTCTTTTTGACAATAAATTATTTTCGCCTAACAAGCCTAGGATTTCTGCAGAAATTCCTTCTGAATAGGTTTTTGCTGTATTTATTAAATTAGAATCGGCCTTTAATTGGTTTAATTGCAAACTATCTGAAGCCAAAATCATTAAACGGGCAGTTTGTGCAATACCACTATCTTTTTCAGCAATAAACTGGTCTTTTAGGTTGAAATAGGCATTTAGTAAGTTATTAAAAGACTCATTAAATGCATTTGAATTGGCAGTTTTTGATAAAGCCACTTGTTTTTTACCCAATTCTGCCTGCTTTTTTTCGTTTTGAAAACTACATGATAATAGAAAAAGAACCATAAAACAAGCCAAAAACTGCTTCATAAGTAAAAATTTATGTTACAAAATTAAAGCAAATTGCATTGGGAGCATATTGCAATTACCTTTGCAGCCTTAAATACTTGTTAAGAGATGCTGATAGGATTACAAAATGTTACGTTTGAGTTTGGTGCTAGGGTAATTGTTGAAGATGCAACATGGCATATTCAACCCGGTGACCGTATTGGGTTGATTGGTTATAATGGAACCGGCAAATCAACTTTATTAAAGGTTTTGGTGGGCGAATACCTCCCTTCTAAAGGAACTGTTGAAAAAAGTAAAGAAACAACCATTGGCTATTTACACCAAGATTTATTGAGTTTCGACACTAGTGAAAACATTACTGAAGTTGCTTTGAGCGCTTTTGAAAGGGTTCGTCAACTAGAAAAAGAAATTGAAACACTTGGTATTGAATTAGAGAATGATTCAGAAAACGAAACCATTCTTATTAAATATACCGATGCCTTACATGAATTAGATGTTTTGGATGGATATAATATTCATCATAAAGCAGAAGAAGTGCTACACGGACTAGGATTTAGTAATAACGACTTGGTTCGACCATATAAAGAATTTAGTGGAGGATGGCGTATGCGGGTATTGTTGGCAAAAATGATTTTACAACAACCCGATGTATTGTTAATGGATGAACCTACCAATCACTTAGACCTTCCTTCAATTGAATGGCTTGAAAAATATTTAATACACTATAAAGGCAGTGTGGTAATTGTTAGCCACGATAAGTTTTTCTTGAATAGAATGGTGAATAAAATTGTTGAAGTATACCAACAACAATTACATATTTATACCGGTGACTACGAGTTTTACGAGCAAGAGAAAATGATTCGAATAGATATGCAACAAAAAGCATTCGAGAATCAGCAAGATTATATTCGTCAACAAGAAAGATTTATTGAAAGATTTAAAGCAAAAGCAAGTAAAGCCGCACAAGCACAGAGTGTACAAAAACGTTTAGACAAAATTGATAAAATTGAAGACGTTCAATTAGAAAGACCAGATTTAAGAATCAATTTTCAGTTAGACAAAGTGCCAGGTAGAACCTTGGTGTCTTTGAAAAATGTAAGCAAACATTTTGGTAAAATTAATATTGTTGACTGCACCAATGCAGAAATTGATAGAGGCGATAAAATTGCCTTGATTGGTGCCAATGGTAAAGGAAAATCAACCGTTTTGCGTATGGTTGCTGGAACCGAAGAATTTACTGGAGAGCGTGTTTGGGGGCATAATGTAGAAGAAAGTTTCTACGCACAGCACCAACTAGAAGCTTTAACCATGACGCATACTATCATGGAAGAAATGCAAAACAGTGGCAGCAAAAAAAGCGATGCAGAATTGCGTAGTTTAATGGGTGCCTTTCTTTTTGGAGGCGATGATATTGATAAAAAAATACGGGTGTTAAGTGGTGGCGAAAAAGCAAGGGTTGCACTAGCTAAAACCATTGTAAGTAAGGCGAACTTTTTAATTCTAGATGAACCTACTAACCACTTAGACATGCACTCAGTTGAATTATTAGCTGAAGCATTAAACAAGTACGAAGGCAGTTATATATTGGTTAGTCACGATAGGTATTTTATTTCTAAAACTGCAAATAAAATTTGGGAAATTGTAGACAATCAAATAAAAGAATTTAAAGGAACTTATCAAGAGTGGATTGAATGGAATGAGCGTATGGCAAAAATTGGGGCTGAAAATGCCAAGAATGAAAAGCCTGAGCAAAAAGCATCTCAGCCAATTGTGGCTCCTGTTGCAAAACAAGTTGAAAAAAATCCTATCAACAAAGACCAACAAAAAGAATTACAACAATTACAAAAGCAACTGCAACAAATAGAAACCAATTTAAATAAAGCAAAAACAGAAAAGCTTCGCATTGAAGCAGCAATGGGTGATCCTAACAATTATTCCGATAAATCTAAATTTGTTCAGTTAGAAATAGACTATAAAAAAACACAGGCTGAATGGAACAGTTTAAATCAAGATTACGAACAAACTTTCGAAAAAATAATGGAACTAGATGCACTAACTAAATAGCAATTCATGAAGCGAAAAATCAAGTACTATCGACTTGTTTGGTTAAAACACGATTTACCAGCAGGACTATCTGTATTTTTTGTTGCGCTTCCATTGTGTTTAGGTATAGCACTTGCTTCTGGGGCTCCATTATATGCTGGAATTTTGTCGGGTATTATTGGCGGTTTGGTTGTTTCATTAATTAGCGGTTCTGCTTTTGGAGTTTCTGGCCCTGCTGCAGGCTTAACCACTGTTGTAGCTGCTAGTATTATTTCTGCAGGTGATTTTAAGATATTTTTATTATCTGTATTTATAGCAGGTTGCTTTCAATTATTATTAGGAATATTAAAATTGGGTGTTTTGGCCAATTACTTTCCATCGGCAGTTATTAAGGGAATGTTGGCTGCTATAGGAATTATTTTAATTTCAAAACAAGTTCCAATTGCATTGGGATATGATCAACCTGATTTTTGGAGAAGTGGATTTCTACATCTTTTCTCATATCAAAACTTTTTTGGCAATAACAGTATTTTAAAACTCCATTTTACAGCTGGTGCAATATTAATTTCAATTATATCAATTGGATTAATGTTTTTATTACAGTTACCTTATTTTAAGAAAAAAAGCATTATCCCTCCTGCACTGATAGTGGTAGTAATTAGTATTGGTGTTAATTTAATATTCTTAAAATTTGCAGAAAGTCAGTCTTTAAAGCCTACCCAACAAGTACAAATTACTAGCAATTTATTTTCAAGTATTTCATTACCTGATTTTTCTAAAATATTCTCTTCAATTAATATTTGGAAAAACGGTTTAACCATTGGAATATTAGCTACACTTGAAACACTGCTATGTGTAGAAGCCATAGATAAATTAGATATTAGAAACCGAATAACGCCAGTTAATAGAGAATTAGTGGCACAAGGAATTGGCAATATGCTTTGTGGATTATTAGGTGCCATACCAATGACCGCTGTAATTGTAAGAGGTGCTGCAAATGTTGATGCTGGTGCAAGAACAAAATTGTCTGCATTTACACATGGGTTATTTTTATTGCTTTCTGTTTTATTAATACCATTTTTATTAAATCAAATACCTTATGCAGCATTATCGGCTATTTTATTAATTACAGGATATAATTTAACCAAACCAAAACTATACAGAAACATGTGGGGTTTGGGTTGGAAACAATTTGCTCCTTTTTTAATAACCATAATTGTTATACTCGCTACCGATTTATTGATAGGTGTATTTATTGGTTTATTAATTTCTATTTATTTTATTATTCAAAATAATTTTAAAACAGATTATCAGATTATTAAAACCAAGGAACACGAAACAGATGTGTATTTAATTAAACTAAATTCTAATGTGAGTTTTTTAAATAAGGTTAAATTACGGTCTGCTCTTGATAAAATTCCAAAATATTCTATATTAACTATAGACGGGTCAAATACCCATTTTATTGATTATGATATATTAGAAATGATTAGCGCGTTTCATAATAAAGCACACGAAAAGCATATTGAAACGCACCTATTAAACATAGAAACAGTAAACATTTCGGCCATTCACTAATGGCTGATTGGGTTGAATAAATGAATTTATAGTATCTTGCAATTGCAATAATTAAATATGGAAACAAGACTACCAATAGTTGGAATAGTAATGGGAAGCGATAGTGACCTATCAATTATGCAAGACGCAGCTGAAATTTTAAAGCGTTTTGACATTCCTTTCGAGTTAACCGTAGTTTCTGCACATCGTACACCTACTCGTATGGTGGAATACGCTAACAAGGCTATTGGTCGTGGTTTAAAAGTAATTATTGCAGGTGCTGGTGGTGCTGCACATTTACCAGGTATGATTGCTGCCGTTACTACTTTACCAGTGATTGGTGTTCCAATCAAATCTTCTAATTCTATTGATGGATGGGATTCTGTTCTTTCTATTTTACAAATGCCCAATGGTGTACCAGTTGCCACAGTAGCGTTAAATGCTGCAAAGAATGCTGGAATTCTAGCCGCTCAAATTTTAGGCACTAGCAATGCTACAATTGCAAATGCACTGGTTGATTATAAAAATGAAATGGATAACGCGGTAACTTCAAAAATTAAATTACTACAAAAAGACTGGCCCAATCAGTTTGATAAATAGTGCTTATTTAATGGTAAGCACACTAAACTGCATTTCTAATGTATTTGATGCACGATAAATTAGATTAATAAAATCTTTACCGTGTAAGGCATAAAAGTCTCCAATATTTGCTACCCTTTCTTGTAAACTATTGTTAGGATATAATGCCGTTTTTAAATTGCTTATTTGTCTTTTAGCTACTTGAAACTTTTCTTTTTCGGCTCTTAATAATTTCTTTTGTAGCGCGAGTATTTTTTTTGTTGATTGAATTTCTAGTGCGGTTACATGGTCATTCAAACTCTTATCAACTGAATTTGCTTTTTCTTTTAATGATTCAAACAATAATTTACAATTAGCCAATTCATTTGTAAGGTCTAACATGGCTGCAGTATCTCTTTTTACAATTGTATTTAATAATGCTTCGGCCGATTGAAATAAATCTGGTTCTGAGAAACCTAATTGTTTCATTTTATTAAACTGCGCTTGGGTTAAACACAAAAATGAATTGCGCAAAACCAATACTGGATAAGGAATACCGCAATGGTTGAATAGATTTTTTAATTCTAACCAATAGGCTAATTCACCGCCACCACCAATAAAAGCAATATTAGGCAATACCGTTTCTTGGAATCCACCACGTAAAATTACATTGGCACTAAATCGATCTGGAAAATTATTTAGTTCATTTAAAATTTCTGATTCAGTGAATTGTAAGTTTAATGCTTGTACAGTATACATTCCGTTTACTAACTCAATTCTTTCGCGATGATTATCTAGTAAATAAAATAAATTAATCGTTCTGCCAGAAGCCTGTACTTTATAGTGCAGTTTTAAAGCACTAATTGTTTCTGCAATGATAGCATGTGAGAAATTTTCAACTAATTCTTTTTTTACAACTGATTGATAAGCCGATTTTAGTTTTGCATTATCAGGAATTAACACAACCAATCCATAATCAGCAAACAAATGATTCACCAATTCAAGTGTTGCTTGTTGAATGGATTTTCCTAAAGTATATACTTGCTTAAATACATTCACTAATTCTAGTCCTGAACTATGTATGGCAATTTGCCCTTCAATGGCATTAATTAATTGTAAAAAAGCTTTATCAACTTTCATTCTACCAACCGCACCAGTTTGATTGGTTTTCCAAACAAGATCTTGACCACCTAAATTAATTTGACCCAATTCATCTAAATCGGCGTCTTCACTGCCCATATAATAAACAGGTACAAAATTGTATTCAGGCATTTTATCCTGAAGCATTTCTGCTAATTTAATAGTATGCAGAATTTTGTAAATAAAATACAAAGGGCCTGTAAATATATTGGGCTGATGTGCAGTTGTAACGGTAAAACAAGTAGGCTTTAAAAGCGATTCAATATTAGCTTTTGTTTTGTTCGAAATATCAATACCAGCGTATTGTTCCGTTAATACCTCCACTAATAATTTTCTTGGTGTATCAAATGATTTTCTTGCTTCAATGGCTGATTGAATTCCTAATAAATTGGGGCTATGAGTATAGAATGGACGCAATGATGGGGATTGTGAAATATAATCGACCACTAGCGTTGAAAAATAACCAGTGTGCTCGTATGGCAAATTAAAATTGTCAAACTCCATCATAGATAGTAAAAATACAACTTAGTAGAAACTATTGTTCAGAACTATTCAAAACTAATTAATTGAATCGATTAGGATTAAAAGGTTCAATATTCATTAATAATGGCGTTTCGTTAATAATTTGGGTAACTAATTTGCCCGTACCAGCTCCCAAACTCAAGCCCAACATAGAATGCCCAGTTGCAATAACAACATTCTTCCACTTATTAGACCTTCCTATATAAGGCAAGCCATCAGCAGAACAAGGCCTATAACCCCACCAAACTTTATCTATGCTAGGAACAGGAATTTCAAACTCAGGATAAAACTGCTTAACTGCACCTAATAAACCTTCTACCCTAGCCAAACGTGGCGGTGTTTTGGTAGAAGTTATTTCCATTGTACCTCCAAAACGAATTTTATTGCCATCCATTGGCGTTAAAGCAACCCTTCCTTCAATTAATACAGATGGATAGTTAATCTTGTGCGGAGAATCTTCGAGTGTTACTGAATAGCCTCTTCCGGGCATTAATGGTATTTTAACGTCCATCAATTCCGCCAATTCTCTAGACCAGGAACCTGCTGCAATAACTACTGTATCTGTGTCAATAACAGATTTGTTGGTTTTAACTTTTGTAATATTTGCTTCTTTATGTTCAAAACCAATTACTGTTTCACTTGTATGAAATTTTACACCAACATTTTTTAAATGTGCTAATAATTGCTCCATTAATTTGTTGGGATACAAATGTGCATCACATTTAAAATGGATTGCACCCAATGCATTGATTGTTGTTTGTGGTTCAAGTGCTTGTAATTCTTCGAATGATAATAATGCTGTATCATTTAAACCAATTTGGTGCGCTTTTTTTACAGTATGTTCTGCGTGTTCGGCACCCGTTGGTGTTTGAAATATTTCTAATAAACCTTTGTGTTCATAAGCAAAATTAAACTGGGGTAATTTTGTTAATGCTTCATATAATGACTGACTATAAATAGCAATATCACGTAATGGAATGGCGGCACGATCTACTTTTTCGGCTGTTGCAGATTTAATAAATTTCAATCCCCAATCAATCAAACTCATATCTAGCCTAGGTTGTACATAAAATGGGCTTTTAGAATTGAGCATCCATTTTAATCCTTGCTTTACAATACCAGGAGTTGCTAATGGAATAAAATGACTCGGACAAACATACCCTGCATTTCCATAAGAGCAATTATTTAGCAAATCTGTTTGGTCTATTATGGTTACTTCATAACCTGACTCTTGTAAATAAAACGCACTACACAATCCTATAATTCCACCTCCTATAATTACTACTTTCATACTAAAATTTTATAATAACTAAAATATTAAATCACTTGAAACCCATATGCATAAGGATCATCTAATGGATCAATGGTTATATGGTTGTGTCCATAAATTTTAGCCCATCCTTCCACACTTGGCCTGATAGCTGGCTTTTCAGCTACAGTTGTTTCTTCTTCAATTCTACCAATAAATACAGAACCAATAATACTTTCGTGAACAAATAAATCACCAGCTTTTAATTGTCCTTTTGTGTACCATTGCGCCATTCTAGCCGAAGTGCCAGTTCCACAAGGAGAACGATCAATTGCTTTATCGCCATAGAATACAGCGTTACGTGCTGTTGATTTTTCATCTAACACTTTGCCTGTCCATAAAATATGAGAACAGCCATTAATGGTTGGATTCTCGGGGTGAACAAAAGTATATTTTTGGTTGATATCGTTGCGTAAGTCTCTTGAAAATGCAATTAGTTCACTGGCTGAAAATTGCTCTAGTCCAGGAAAGTTTTTTTGGGGATCAACAATGGCATAAAAATTACCACCATAAGCAACATCAATTTGCAAATTGCCTAATCCGTTGCAATGAGCAGTAATATTATCAGCTGCTAAATAGGCAGGAACATTGGTAAGTTTTACAGAAACCACTTTATTTTCTACTTGCTTGTATTCAATCATCACCAAGCCTGCAGGGGCTTCCATGCGAACAATACCAGGAATTTTTGGTGTAATTAGTCCTTCTTCTATGGCAATGGTAATAGTGCCGATTGTTCCGTGTCCACACATTGGTAAACATCCACTGGTTTCAATAAATAATACGGCCACATCGTTTAAAGGATTGTGAGGTGGATATAAAATACTGCCACTCATCATATCGTGTCCACGAGGTTCAAACATTAAGCCTTTTCTTATCCAGTCGAATTCTCTTAAAAAATGCTGTCGTTTTTCGCTCATATTGGCACCTTCTAAAACAGGGCCTCCTTTTGCCACTACCCTTACTGGGTTGCCGCAAGTATGCGCGTCAATACAATAAAAATGATGACCCGCTTTATTAACTGGATCTATAATTTCAACAGAAATAGGAGCATTACTCATGGGCTAAAAATTGCAAGTTGAAACAACTATCTTTTCCACTCACCATCTACCAATCTTAAAATTTGTAAAGGGTTTTCATCTTTCAATGCATTTGGCAAAAGGCTTGAAGGACAATTCTGGAAACAAACCGGGCGTACCCAACGTTTTACTGCATTAATACCTACTGCGGTAAACCTGCTA
>CAIKZP010000172.1 GCA_903831935.1 uncultured Bacteroidota bacterium
TAACCGCTTGCCATTGCAGTTTTATAAAGCATTCGGGCTTTTTTAGAAGCTTAATTCTTATAAACTGCGCTTTAATTTGTTGATGGGTAAGCTGCTGTACCGCAACACCTGATATAGCCTGTAATACCGCCGACTGAATGCCTAATTGGTCCTTTAAAAAATCAAGTACTCGTTGGTTGTCCCAAACAACTAATTCCGGGGCTTCTACTAAATAAAACTCAAATAGGTTTTCCCAAATGTCTTTGGCCATTCTTTGATGCACCAAAACGGTTTGCTTGTATTCAAAGATGAAATAATTAAACCAGCGTTTCTTTTTTAATAACTGCTTCTCTTTTATTGGCAAACTATTTACCAAACCTTCCTTAAACGCTTTACACTGATGACTTAAAGGACATTGCGTACAACTTGGAGAGAAAGGCTTACAAACAGTGGCGCCAAAGTCCATGATTGCTTGGTTAAAATTGCCTGGAGAACGCCTATCTAACACATCATTAGCCAATTCGCTAAATACCAATTTGCCTTGGGTTGAATCAATAGGCGTAGCAATTCCAAATACCCTAGACAATACTCGAAACACATTTCCATCTACCACGGCATAGGGTAATTGAAAAGCAAATGAGGCTATTGCAGCAGCAGTATAAGGGCCCACTCCTTTTAAATTTAAAATACTTTCGTAGGTATCCGGAAATTTTCCGTTGAAATGTTCTACTATATACCTTGCAGTGTGTAATAAATTTTTACACCTATTATAATAACCCAAGCCTTCCCACATTTTAAAAACCATTTGATCCTTTGCTGCTGCTAAATCTTTAATTGTAGGAAATGCTTCTATAAACCTTTCATAATAAGCCAGGCCTTGATCAACCCTGGTTTGCTGTAAAATAATTTCACTTAGCCATATTTTATAAGGATCCTTCTCACCTTTCCAAGGCATTTCCCTGTCATTTTCAGTTTGATGCCAGTCTGTCAAAATACGCGTAAATGCTTTTTTCATGATCAGGTTGAAAGTAAAGAATAATCAAATAAGAGTTTAGTTTCAAAATGATTTTATTAAAAAACATGCAACAAAATTAATTTATTTGCCATTTCACCGCTAAAAAAGGCACTTTAACCATTTATCAATCAATTAGTAACGCTTATTAAATTATACTAACTTACACTTCTATTCAATAGAAAAAATGTCTAATTTTTATTAACCCCCGTACAAAAAATTAAGATTATGAGAAAATCTGACCTAATCAATCAAATCTCCGACAAAACTGGTATTCCAAAAGTAGATGTACTTGTTACATTAGAAACGATGTTTAAAGAAGTAAAAGAAAGTTTGGCTAACGGAGAAAACATCTATATCAGAGGATTTGGAAGTTTTATCACTAAAAAAAGAGCAGCCAAAATTGGTAGAAATATTAAAAAGAATGTGGCTGTAGAAATACCTGAGCATTTTATTCCTGCATTTAAGCCTGCAAAAGAATTTGTTACTGAAGTAAAAACCAAACGTAAGGAAGGGTAACTTCGCACAAAAGATTTTTGTGAAAAAACAACAGTTAGGATTTGTTATAGTTGGTTTAGTAGTAGTGGGTCTATTATATTTTGCGGGCAATACCAATACCCCAAAATCGGCCGACGGACCTGTAAAAGCGCCTCAAGCAGCTGCAGAGCAATCAATTACTACTGAAACTATTTTAGCCAAAGCGAAACAAAAAATCAAGCCAGAACAAGCGCAACGCCTTGCTTTATTAGAAAATGCGGTAGTTAGAGGCGACGTTAAAAGCCAACAATTACACGTTTTTCATCAGTTAGCTAGGTTCTGGGCCGACTCAGCACATATCTTCGAACCTTACGCATATTATACTGCGGAATCAGCGAAGTTGGAAAATTCTGAAAAAAGCCTCACCTTTGCCGCCCACCTGTTTTTAGACAACCTATTAACAGAGGGAGAACCTGCCATGCAATACTGGTTGGGGAAGAATGCAAAAGTTCTTTTAGATAAAGCTCTGGAAATCAATCCTACGAACGATTCTACGAAAATTGGCTTGGGAATTTGCTATATGTTTGGCAATATTTCTGAGAACCCAATGCAAGGAATTTTAGAGGTAAGAAAGGTAGTACAAGCACACCCGGAAAATCTATATGGCCAAATGGTATTGGGCATGGGAGGCAAAAAAAGTGGTCAATACGACAAAGCCATTGAAAGATTTAACCTAGTGTTGCAGAAACAACCTGAAAACCTAGAAGCTATATTTAACCTAGCAGAGTGTTTTGAGCTGAAAGGCGACAAAACAAATGCCATCAAATGGTATCAAATAGCAAAACAACTGGTAAAAGTACCAGAAGCGAAACTAGCACTTGATAAAAGAATCATTGAATTAGGGAAATAACATTTATTTTTTAACTATATAAAATTACTTGGGTATGCCTTGTGGTAAGAAGAGAAAGCGTCATAAAATTGCGACGCATAAGAGAAAAAAACGTCTAAGAAAAAATCGTCATAAGAAAAAGAATAAATAATTCTTCTTCTATTAACTATGATAGTAAACCCCGTCTCGAGCGATCGGGATGGGGTTTTAACACTAATCTGAATTTAGCCACGCACCTTTCCTGAGCTGCAACTTTTACCTTTTCCTTCCTTTCAGCTGGCGAGTGTTACGGATACTAGTGTTTTGTAGCATGCCGAATACCGGCCTGAATTTCTGTATCTAAAAGTTGCCATTTTGTGAACAAAGAACTTATAATTAATGTTGCCCCCACTGGCGTTGAAATCGCTTTGTTGGAAGACAAAAAACTGGTGGAACTGCACAATGAAAAAGCAGACGCTAGCTTTGCTGTAGGCGATTTATACCTGGGAAAGGTGAAAAAACTAATTCCTGGACTGAACGCTGCATTTGTAGATGTTGGATTTGAAAAAGATGCATTCTTACACTATACCGATTTAAGCCCTTATGCCCGTTCCATTATCAAGTTCACGCAAGTGGCTATGCATGATAAGGAAGAAAATGGGTTTGATTTTGCCAAATTTCAGTCGGAAGCCGAAATTGTAAAAACAGGTAAAATTAATGAGGTATTGAATGGTAAGCCTAATGTGTTGGTACAAATTTTAAAAGAACCCATTGCTGCAAAAGGACCTCGTTTAAGTTGCGAACTTTCCTTACCAGGAAGATTTGTAGTACTAACTCCTTTTAATGAAATTGTAGCGGTCTCTAAAAAAATCCATTCCTCCGAAGAAAGAAAAAGACTCCATAAAATTGTTGAAGCTATTCGCCCTAAGAATTTTGGCGTAATTGTACGTACTGCTGCCGAAGGCAAGAGCACGGCAGAATTACACCAAGACTTATTAAGTTTAGAAGCAATTTGGAAAACCATTCAAACCAACCTTAAAGGTGCGGTTGCTCCTAATAAAATAATGAGTGAGCAAAATAAAACCACCAGTATCCTGCGTGATTTATTAAGCGAAGACTTTAATAGGATTGTAGTAAACGACAAAGTTATTTACGCAGATACCCGTGCTTATATTCAACGTATAGCTCCAGATAAAGCAGATATTGTAACCCATTATACTACTCCTGGCGCCATATTTGACCATTTTGGCATTACCAAACAAGTAAAATCGGCTTTTGGCAAAACAGTGAACCTTCCTAGCGGTGCTTATTTAATTATTGAGCATACCGAAGCTTTGCACGTAATTGACGTTAATAGCGGCTATAAAAGTGTAAGTAATAACCAAGAAGAAAATGCACTTGAAACCAATTTAGAAGCGGCTGAAGAAATAGCCCGTCAATTAAGGCTTAGAGATATTGGAGGGATAATTGTTATTGATTTCATTGATATGAAATTGCCCGATAACAAACGGAAGGTGCAAGAAGCAATGGAAGGTTTTATGAAAACCGATCGTGCCCGCCACTCATTACTACCAATATCTAAATTTGGCATTTTACAGGTTACTAGGCAGCGTATGCGCCCCGAAATGAATATTAATACTTCGGAGGTTTGTCCTGCTTGTAATGGCACCGGAAAAATCACTTCTACACTAATTTTGGAAGATGAAATTGAAAAGCGCTTAAATTACCTAGTTACCCATACACACAAATCACTCACTTTAGCGGTGCATCCTATTGTATACTCGCACCTAACCAAAGGGTTTTTTAATCCAATTATTAAGCAATGGAAGCGTAAATACAAGATTAACCTGAAAACACAGGCAAATCATAATTACCACATTATTGAGTTCCGTTTCTTTAACGAACACGAAGAAGAGATTAAGTTTTAATTTAATATGATATTTTGTTTAACTAATCGTTTTTGAGCCTTAAACTAAAATCATTGAAAACCAGTTACTTGAACAGTAACTGGTTTTTTTGTGCCTTAAACGAAAAGAATTGGGGGCCTATTTTCTCATTTTTGGAATCAAGAAATTATTCAAAATATTAAAAAATTAATTTTGCCGTATGACCCATTTTAGTAATTTAGTGGAAGAATTTAATGGGTTAGTAAGTAAATAGGGTCAGCAGCAATGTTGACCCTTTTATCTAATGATAGCAATAGTTTTACGCGAATTCTCCTCTATTTTTTTGCTATTTATAACTTAGTTTTCTTTTCCATCGCATAATTTTTATCTTTATTAAATGAGCAAATTTAAGAAGGCATTTTTTTGCAGTAATTGCGGTTACGAAAGTGCAAAATGGATTGGCAAATGTGTGGCCTGTTCGGAGTGGAATACTTTTGTAGAAGAGATACTTGACAAAGGAACTGAGAAAGAAGAAAATTGGAATAATTATCATAACACAAAAAGAGTTGTTAAAACAATTGCACTGAATGAAGTACTAACTAAAGAAGAAAAAAGAATTGATTCAACCGATTCTGAATTGAATAGAGTGTTAGGAGGCGGAATTGTTTCGGGTAGTATTATTTTAGTGGCCGGTGAGCCAGGCATTGGAAAAAGTACTTTGTTTTTACAAGTTGGATTATGGATGAACCAACATTCGGTTTTATATATCAGCGGAGAAGAAAGTGAACAGCAAATAAAAATGCGCGCAGATCGCTTAAAAATTTCTAATGAAAATTTTTACTTGCTTACAGAAACATCTACTCAAACCATCTTTCAAGAAATAAAAAAATTAAAACCCCAAATTGTAATTGTTGATTCCATTCAAACATTACAATCTAATTTGATTGATTCTTCGGCTGGAAGTGTGTCTCAAATAAGAGAATGTGCAGGAGAATTTCAACGATTTGCAAAAGAAACAGGTACACCAGTATTTTTAATTGGGCATATTACAAAAGATGGTTCTATTGCTGGTCCAAAAGTGTTAGAGCATTTAGTTGATACTGTTTTACAATTTGAAGGAGATAGACATTACGCTTATAGAATTTTACGCACCCTAAAAAATCGTTTTGGAAGTACTTCTGAATTGGGAATTTATGAAATGACTGGCGAAGGAATGCGCATTGTTTCTAATCCATCCGAAATTTTAATTGCACAAAGAGACGAGCAATTAAGTGGTAGTGCCATTGCGGCAACTTTAGAAGGAATGCGACCATTGTTAATTGAAGTGCAAGCCCTTGTAACCCAGAGTGTATATGGCACTCCGCAGAGAACCGTTACTGGATTCGACCTCCGAAGACTCCAATTATTATTGGCTGTTTTAGAAAAAAGAGGTGGATTTCAATTTGGCATGAAAGATGTTTTTGTAAACATTGCAGGTGGTATTAAAGTAGAAGATCCATCCATTGATTTAGCAGTTATTTGTGCACTACTTTCTTCGTACGAAGACGTTCCACTTCCTAGTCATATTTGTTTTGCTGGAGAAGTAGGATTAAATGGCGAAATAAGAGCCGTCAATAGAATTGAACAACGCATAGCTGAAGCCGAAAAATTAGGTTTTGAAAAAATCATCGTATCTCGCTACAACAAAAAAAGTTTTGATCCTAAAAACTATTCCATTCAAGTAATAGCCGTTGCTAAAGTTGACGAAGTATACCAACAATTATTTTAGTTTCTTAGAATTAAGGTTGTTGCGTAGTATTTTAGTTGCATGGTTAATATATTAAAGAATTGCATAGCAGATACATTGCATTTGTTCTTTCCCCACTATTGTGAGGGATGTGGTGTTGATTTACTAGATAGATCCACTATTGTATGTTATAGTTGCCAACAATCATTGCCTACTACTGATTTTTTCATGCGTAAAAACAACCCAGTAGAAAAATCTTTTTATGGTAGACTCACCTTACAAGAAGCAGGATCTTCTTATTATTTTACCAAAGATTCTTTATTACAGCACTTATTAGTTGAACTCAAATACAAATCAAATACTGCTGCTGGATATTTTTTAGGACGTATGATGGGTTATCATTTAATTGCTGCAACAAACTATGCAAACATTGATGCCATTATCCCATTGCCATTGCATAAAAAAAAACAGGCAATGCGTGGATACAATCAAGCAGAAATCATTTGCCAAGGCATACAATCCATTTGGAATAAACCAATTATTAAAGATGCTATTATTCGAACAAGTTTTTCAGAAACACAAACACAACAAAATAGAATTAATCGATGGCAAAATATGAATGGTATTTTTGCACTGAAAAATGCAACAATTATTAGTCATAAACACCTGTTATTGGTAGACGATGTGACTACTACAGGGGCAACTTTGGAGGCCTGCGGGGCGGTTTTATTGAGTGCCCCTGGCGTAAAATTGAGCATTGCAACCGGTGCTTATACCTCCTAAAATTGTTGAAAAATGCTTTTTTTGACATAAATCAAGAGAAAATAAAAAAAAATAAGCACTGCTTTTAATAAATTTTATCTAACATATTCAAGATTTAGTTGTTAATTGAACAAAATCCTACAAAATGAAATATTTTATTACCATTGCTTTAATTGCTATAATGAGTGCTTTTACCTTAAAAGGCGAGCCAACTAGTATCCACAGTTTTAAAGTCAAATCTATTACAGGCACTGTGATTGATTTTGCTAGTTTTAAGGGTAAAAAGATTTTAGTAGTTAATACCGCTTCAAAATGCGGATACACCCCTCAATACACTGCTTTACAAAAATTAGCCGACCAGTACAAAGATAAATTGGTGATTGTAGGCTTCCCTGCCAACAATTTTGGTGCACAAGAACCAGGTAGTGATGGCGAAATTCAAGAATTCTGTAAATCTAGGTTTGGTGTTACTTTTCCGCTGGCTAGCAAAGTGAGTGTTAAAGGCGATGATACTGCCCCTATTTACAAATGGCTTACCAATAAAGCACAAAATGGCGTTTTAGATGCTACTATTGCTTGGAATTTCAACAAATTTTTATTGGATGAAAATGGTAAAATGATTGCCTATTTTCCTAGTAATGTTACCCCAGATAGCGAAGAAATTACCAAGCATTTGAAATAGGTTTCAGATTTTGTTTAAAGAGGTATTGGTCAATTGAAATTGGGTTTGTATGTTGTTTAAAGATATTATTGGTCAATCGACTGTAAAAAAGCACCTAACTGAAATGGTTGAGCAAAACCGTCTCAGCCATGCATTGCTTTTTTTAGGCAAAGAAGGCTCTGGCGCATTGCCACTTGCTTTGGCTTTTGCCCAATATGTTGTGAGTTTGCCCGCCCCATCGCCAGTGGTTGAAGACCTTTTTGGCGGAATGACTGCTTTAGAATCGGTGCCAAACTTTATTAGCCCCGATGAAATTGCTAGTCAACCCAATTTTCATAGAGCAGAACAACTACTCCATCCCGACTTACATTTTACTTATCCTGTCATTCCAAGAAAATCTGGCGAAAAAACCTATAGTCATTTATATATTACCGAATGGCGTGAGTTTATTAAACAATATCCTTACGGAAACGTGTATGATTGGCTACAATTTATTGGTGCCGAAAACAAACAAGGCAATATTACTGCCGATGAATGCAACGAAATCAACCACAAACTCAACCTAAAAAGTTTTGAAAGTGCTTTTAAGGTAATTGTGCTTTGGATGCCGGAATATTTAAAAAAAGAAGGAAATAAGCTATTAAAGCTCATTGAAGAACCTCCACCCAATACCCTTTTTATTTTAGTTGCAGAAAATGACGAATTGATATTACCTACTATATTAAGTAGGTGTCAACTAGTAAAAATTCCAGCACTATCAAACGAAGAAATAGCAACAGCACTAGTTGAGCGGGCAAAAGCGCCTGCCGATACCGCAGCTCAAATTGCTGGTATTAGTAACGGCAATTACCGAGAAGCCTTACAGTTATTGCAACACGCCGACGAAGACTGGCAAAGTCTTTTGAGGGAATGGCTGAATGCCACTTTAAAAGGAGGCCCATTGGCTCAAGTGAAATTTGTGGAAGAAGCCGCCAAGCTAGGTCGCGAAAAACAAAAACAGTTTTTGCGCTATTTCAACCACTTATTGGCTCAAAGTATTCGAATTAAGATATTAGGACCCGATCATGCACTTTTGCCTGAAAAAGAAAAAGACTTCGCCATTCGATTGAATAAAATTGCATCAGTTAGTCAGCAACAAGCAGTAATTGAAGAGTTAGACAAAGCGGCTTATTACGTAGAACGCAATGCCAACGCCAAAATCTTGTTCCAGGCACTCACCATTAAACTCTATCACATCATTCAGAACAAAACCCTAATTTTGGTGAGTTAGGGTTTTGCAGCCATCGCAGTGGTATGCAACAAACGGAGAGAATAGTAGTAACCTTAATGTTATTATTCTCCCCAATTATTATTAACCATTATTATTCTTTATTATATGGCATGTGGATCATGTGGAACAGGTACGCCAAACGGCTGCAAAAGCAATGGCGGGTGTAGTTCCGGTGGATGTAACCGATTAAATGTACACGATTGGCTCTTGAATTTACCTTTCAGCGACCCCGAAAGCAATTGTAAAATTGTAGAAGTCAGCTTTAAAAAAGGAAGCAGAAAAGAGTTCTTTAGAAATACTACCAACCAATATTTTGAAAAAGGCGACTATGTTTCTGTAGAAGGGGTTGGTGGATATGATGTAGGCGAAGTGAGCTTAACCGGCGAACTAGTTCGTTTACAGTTGAAGAAAAAAGGGGTGGATGAATTTAGCCCAGAAACTAAAAAAATTCTTCGTCGTAGTACAGATCGCGATATTGAAACCTATCATATCAGCAAAAGTCGCGAACAAGAAATGCTTGCCCGAAGCCGCGCAGCTGCACGTGTATTAAAATTACAAATGAAGCTGAGCGAAATTGAAATTCAAGCCGATGGCAAAAAAGGTACTTTCTTTTATACCGCCGATGACCGTGTTGATTTTAGAGAATTGATTAAAATATTTGCTGGTGATTTCAAATTAAAAGTTGAAATGCGCCAAATTGGAATCAGACAAGAAGCTGCAAAAGTGGGTGGTATTGGTAGTTGTGGAAGAGAATTATGTTGTAGCACTTGGTTAAACGATTTTAAAAGCGTTAATACTACTGCAGCACGTTACCAAAATTTATCTATCAATCAAACCAAATTGAGTGGCCAATGTGGTCGCTTAAAATGTTGTTTGAATTTTGAATTAGATACTTATTTAGACGCATTGCAACAATTTCCAGACTATGCCGACAACCTCGATACGGCAATGGGCACTGCGCAACTAATTAAGAAAGATATCTTCAAAAATTTAATGTGGTATATTCTTCCTAACAATAACAAGCACTACCCATTAACCATTGCGCGTGTAAAAGAAATTAAACGCTTAAACCAAGCAGGTACAAGGGTTGATGAATTACAAGCAGTTGAAGTTGTAAGTGGAAAACCCAAAGAAGTTGAACCAGCGTTTGTAGATGTTGTAGGACAAATTAGTTTGAAAACATTAGAGAGAAACGATAAACGCAGGCGTGATCAAGAACGTGGAAATGATAGAAGACCCGATAATCGTGATAATCGTGGACCACAACAAAATCAAGGACAAAACAGACCTATACAAAATCGCGGACCACAACAACAAGGTCAACAAAGAGGTCCTCAGCAAAATCGGGGGCCGCAACAGAATAGAGGTCAACAACAAAATCGTGGACAACAACAAAGACCGCCACAAAATCGCGATCAAAACCGTGGCCCACAAAGAGAGCAAAGACCTATTCAACCCAGACAACAACAAGCACCGCCGCAGCAACCATCGCAAGATCTGCCGCCAACCAATAATGAAAATTAAATAGTAAGTATCGTTGTAAAAAACGATACGGATGTATGACATAAAAAAACTGCGTATCATTTATTTGATACGCAGTTTTTTTATGTACACGATTTATATTTTCTAATTCAATTTATCCATTTCTTTTGCTGTAAACTCCATTAATGTTTTAATATGACTTGGAGATAGATCGAATTTTAATCCAGCAGCTTTGTATAATTCTGGCAAAGTTTTAGTGCCACCCAAACTTAGTGCTTGCATATAATTTTGCAATGCCACTGTTGGATTTTGTTGGTATTGCATCCACAAACCAATAGCGCCTAATTGTGCAATGCCATATTCAATATAATAAAAAGGCACTTCAAACAAATGCAATTGACGCTGCCATCCAATTTCTCTATAGGCTTCTAACCCTGTGTAGTCAATGCTTTCAGTAGAAAATTCTTTAAGTATAGACATCCAAGTATTGGTACGTTCTTCAATATTATGTTGTGGATGCTCGTACACCCAGTGTTGGAATTTATCAATAATTGCAATCCAAGGAAAGATAGTAATGGTTCTTTCTAATTGGTGTTCTTTCGCCCGATTTAAATCAGTTTCATTATTAAAAAATGCATCCCAATGATTCATGCTAAATAATTCCATTGACATACTTGCTACCTCAGCAATTTCCATTGGATATTCTTTGAACGCACTCAAATCTAGTTGGTGTGCTAAAAAAGAATGAATGGCATGTCCTCCTTCGTGAACCATGGTTGTTACATCGCTCATTTGTCCTGCAGCATTCATAAAAATAAATGGTGCACCAGATTCAGTTAATGGACAATTATATCCGCCTGGCGCTTTGCCTTTTCTACTTTCTAAATCAAAATGTTTTAGCTCTTTCATTTTGCGTAAACAGTCTGCAAAAAAAGGATTGAGTGCTTCAAAACATTTCACTGATTTTTCGTACAAGTCATTGCCATCCGTAAAAGGCTTTAATGGCTCAATACCTGCTGGTTCTGCCTCGGTATCCCAAGGATATAATTTATCTAATTGTAGCTTTTGTTTTTTCTTAGCATAGATTTTTTCAATTAAGGGTAGCACATGCAATTTCACTGCTTCGTGAAATTGAAAACAGTCTTCCTTGGTATAATCGAATCGGCCTAACTCTACAAATTTATAATCGCGGTAATTTTCAAATCCTGCATTCTTTGCTAACTCGTTTCTTTTTTGAATCAATTGCGAGTATAGCGTGTGCATGGCTTCTTTGTCTTGTAAACGACGA
>CAIKZP010000173.1 GCA_903831935.1 uncultured Bacteroidota bacterium
AGTTGTAGGGGCATGTGATACTTCGGCAATGGTTATTGATTTTTTAAAAAAGTTTACGCCTTTTCCATGTTTTGATAATTATAAAAAAATGATAGCAGAAGCTAAGCCAGCAGCTGTTATTGTTGCGGTTCCTACCAAATACCATTTTGAAATAATAGATTACTTGTTGCAACAAAAAATTCATGTTTTTTGCGAAAAACCATTTACACTTTCATACGCTGAATCTCAACAATTAACGGAATTGGCAGCGGCTAATAATTTGGTTAACCAAGTAGGTTATCATAATCGATTTTTAGGCACATTTATTGAAATGAGTAGGCTAATAAAAGCAGGTGTATTACAAGAGCTACATCATTTTACCGCAGAATCTTATGGTCCGGTGGTAACAAAGCCACAGCAAGATACATGGCGTTCGAATGCTAATGAGGGCGGTGGATGTTTATACGATTATGCTTCGCACGTAATTGATTTAGTGAATAATAGTGTAGGAAATATTTCGAACGTATCTGGTTGTTTGCTAAAAAAAATCTATTCAAAAAATGTTGAAGATGCGGTGTATAGTTTGGTACAACTCGAATCTGGATTAACGGGTGTAATAATGGTTAACTGGAGCGATAGCACGTATAGAAAAATGACAACACAAATAACTATTGAAGGTGCAAACGGAAAAATAATTGCAGACGCAACAGAACTTAAATTGTTTTTAAAAGCACCTGTTAAAAACGAAAAATTTACAGCAGGTTGGAATATACAATCGGTGGGTTCCTTACAATCTCCAGTAGATTTTTATTTGCGCGGAGAAGAGTATTCTGCACAATTCAATTATTTTATAGCAGCAGTAAAAGGCTTAGAACCTAATACCATTAATACTTTTGCGCAAGCTACTTATACCGATAAAGCCATTCAATTAATGAAACAATTTAATTAAGCAGTAATGGATAGAATACTATTTGGCGACAATCAATTTTTTGGAGTTAACCATATTTCCGACGAAAAATCTAGGCAGCAACTCATTAAATTTAAAAATGATGCAGCCATACTTGAAACCTTAGCCATAGCCAATGCAGCAGGTGTGGGTACTTTTATGTGTACTACGTATGCACGCATTGGATCCATTGCACAGGCTATGAAAGAAAACCCTAGCAAGTATCCTAATTATGCCATTTATCCTTGTATGCCTTATGCACACAAATATGCAAATGCCGTAACAGAATTAGGTATGTTGGGCGCGCTTAAATCGTATATGCCTGGTAATATTTTTTCAACAGCCTTAAAAGGAGGAATGGCGTTTATTTCGAAGGATTATGTAAAAATGATGGAGTTAATGGTAGATGCAGAAATGAAAATGTTTGAAGGAATTAATACACCCGTTATTTTTTTACAAAATGTTGTAACCGATTTATTATTGGGCTTACAGGCTTACGAATTATTGGCCGCTTTTCATGCGTATGTTCAAAAAAAATACCAAGCAGAAGCAGGTTTTATTACCATGAATTTACCAGCTTTGTCTGAAGCCTTACATAAAGTAGGTATCAATCAACCAATTATTTGTACCTCATTTAATAAAGAAGGATTTAGAATGAGCGGGGGAACAAAAGCATATGAAGCCGTGCTTGAACAAAACAATTGTAGAATCATTGCTATGCAAATATTTGGCGGTGGATTTATTGATCCAAAAGAAGCGGTTAGTTATATAAAAAATTTAAAAGGAGTTGAGTCAATTTTATTTGGCGCATCTTCATTGGCAAATATTAAACAAACCGTTGCGTGGATTAACGCCTAACAACAGTATCTATGAATATTTTGTGTTTACACGTAGTTTCTGATTTGTATGGATCATCGAAAGTATTGCTACAAGCGGCACATGCATTAAAAAAGCAAGGGCATCGCGTAATTGTAGTGGTATCGGAAAATGGTCCGTTGGTAGCTGCGTTAAATGAATTGGATATAGAAACCAGCATTATTCGGCTAGGCGTTTTAAGAAAAAGGTATCTTTCTTTTAAAGGACTTATAAATCGAGCAAAGGTTTTGTGGACGGCATATTATTCATTGAAAAAAATTTGTGAAGCAGAAAAAATCAACCTCATTTATACCAATACTGCACCCGTAATTATTGGGGGTATTTTGGCTAAAAGAATGAACATTAAAAATATTTGGCATTTGCACGAAATGTTAGATGCCAATAGTTTTATGCATCGTTTTTTTGGCTTCATCATTAACCAAACAAGTAATAAGGTAGTGGTAGTTTCAGATGCGGTTTTTAATAATTGGCAATCAAGAATCAATCCTAAAAAAATAGTTAGAATTTACAATGGTATTGATCCTGTTTTACACCAAGTAGCGGCAATTGATTTGCATACAAGCTTACATTTATCGCCAAAAACATTGCTAATTGGAATGATAGGTAGGGTGAACTTAGTAAAAGGACAATTTTATTTTATTGAAATAGCAGCAGCTGCTAAAAAACTACAATTAGACTGTCATTTTATAATGGTAGGAGATGCGTATGAAGGATATGAATATCTGTATGAAGAAGTAGCAAATAAAATTTCTAATGCTGGTGTAAATAATATGGTAACTAATTTGGGCTATCGAACAGATACTGCGCAAATTATTAATGGGTTAGATTTGTTTATGCTACCTTCTATTAAGTTTGATTCGTTTCCACTAGTTGTATTAGAAGCAATGGCTGCAGCAAAACCAATAATTGCTACCAAATTAGGCGGAGCAATTGAGCAAGTAGCACATGGCGAAACTGGTTATCTTGTGCCAATTAATGATGCAGAGCAAGTAGCTAATTATATTAAAGAATGCTTAGAAAATAAAGCAGTATTAAAGCAGATGGGTTTAAATGCAAAGACACGCTTTACAGAAAAATTTCTATTAACCAATTTCGAAAATAACCTGGTTACATTAGTAGCCTCAATGCAATAGGCATGAATAAAAAGGTAATTACCATAGGAATTGATTGTAGAGATTTGCAAATTGCAACTTCTGGTACCAAAACCTATTTAGTAGAAATTGTAAAGGCATTACAAGAACCCATAGAAAGCACTGATGTAAGGATAGTTATCATTAAACCTTTTTTACCAGTAATTAGCGGGAAAACTGTTTTGGCTAAAGCGTTTAAGCACCTTCAGTTTTTTTGTTGGAAGCAAATTAGTTTGCCAATAATAACCATGCTAAAAGGTTGCCATGTATTAATTTGTACCGATTATTTTGCGCCATGTATTACCCCTGGGTTTAAAAATATTGTGGTGTTTCATGATGCATTTTTTTGGGAATATCCCAAACATTATAATGCGTTTTGGTTGCAATTATTTAAGTGGTTTGCAATACCAGCAGCCAAAAATGCAGCAAAAATTATTGCGCCATCGCATTATGCAAAAAAGCAAATTCTACACTATTTACAAGTTCCAGAAAATCATATTGAGGTGGTATATGAAGCACCTAAAGTATTCTCACAAACCATCTCAAGCCCAAATAATTTTAAATTACCATCTGTTCCGTATTTACTGCATGTTGGTGTTTTAAGTAGGCATAAAAATTTACCCCGTTTAATTGAGGCTTTTGCCGAATTTTTAAAAACAGCCCAATTGCCAGTTCATTTATTATTGGTAGGTGGCAAATCTGCATCGGTTTTTGACAATGATTATCAAGCTATTCAAGAAGCCATAACAAAACACCAATTAACAAATTCGGTTACACTAACAGGATATGTAAACGAATGTTATTTAAACGATATATATAAACACGCAGTTGCTTATGTTTTTCCGTCTTATAACGAAGGGTTTGGGCTACCTATGTTAGAGGCAATGAGTTATCATTTACCCATTGCTGCAGCCAATAATACTTGTTTAGAAGAAGTTGGTAGAACAGGGGCCATCTATTTTAACCCTTTTAATAACCAAGAAATTACAGCGGCATTACATGATTTATTGTACAATAAAACTCGTATAGAGGCTTGTTTAAATGCACAAGATGCTGTATTGCAAGAGTTTAGTTGGAAAAAAGCGGCAAACGAAATTAAAAATATTTGCCTTCAATCAACCAATAAACAGCCATAAGCTTATTTTATTTGTTTATTTTTAAGCCCTTATTATAAGATTGAATAATGGCTATAAAAATAATGAAGTGGTTACACCAAATGCGCCGGCTAATTGACGGTTGTATTTTATTGTGTTCATTTGCGCTTATTCAATACAGTCCTTACTTAACAATTAGTAAAATCAATAAAAACGAATGGTTGTTGCTAGCCGTTTTATTAGCTACTTGGTTTGTAGCAGCGGGGGTATCAAAGCTTTATAAAGACCGTGTTTCAAATAAGTATGTTGAAGAAATAGTTATTGTATTTTATACCTTATTTGTGCAGTTTGTATTAATGGTAGCACTGTTGTATGTAGGCAATGCAAAAATTGCCATTCTTTTTTTGGTTGAAATATTGTGCTTATTTGGGTTTTTGCAACTAGTAATTAAGTATGTTATTAGAAAAAAAATCCACTATAGTTTTTTAAACGATACCCAACTTTCGCAAAAACTAGTTATTATAGGCACCAACGAAAGCATTGTTAAATTACATCAAACCATTACCACCCATTATTATTATGGATACAATTGTATTGGCTATTTAAGTGAAAAAGATTTCGGCATTAATAATTTACCCTGGTTAGGTTTCCCAAATACTTTAAAGGAAATAATTGACAATAAAAAAGTAGAAAAGGTAATTGTGTCTTTACCTATTTTAACCGAAGATGCCGTACGTTTTTATTTAGAAACCTGCGATGCAAAAGGCATTAAAACAATTATTGTACCTAATTATTACCAGTTTACATCTACCTCTTTTGAAGTAGATCAAATTGGCTTAATACCCATTATTAATTTACGCGCCTTACCCTTAGACAAATTCGAAAACAAATATGGAAAAAGAATTTTTGATATTGTTTTTAGTAGTTTGTTTTTAATATTCATTGCGTCTTGGTTTTTTTGGCTAGTGGCTTTGTTAATTAAATTAACTTCTAAAGGACCTGTGTTTTTTGTACAAGAACGCTGGGGTTTTAACAATAAAAAAATGAAGTGCTATAAGTTTAGAACCATGCATATACAAAAAGACGAACCCAATGTATTTGCACATACCAAAAAAGACGATCCACGCGTAACATCTATTGGTAAATGGTTGCGAATATTAAGTATAGACGAAATGCCGCAGTTTGTGAACGTTTTAATGGGATCTATGTCTGTTGTGGGTCCTAGGCCACATGTTACTCCTCAAAACATTGAATACATGCAAAAAATTGACAGCTATTTATTGCGCCATCAAGTAAAACCTGGGTTATCAGGATGGGCACAAGTGAATGGTGCCAGAGGAGAAATAGCCGATACACAAGACATGCAAACACGTTTAAACTACGACCTTTTTTATATTCATCGTTGGAGTTTTTGGTTAGATAT
>CAIKZP010000174.1 GCA_903831935.1 uncultured Bacteroidota bacterium
ATACAGGAGCAAAACCTAGAATCGGACAAATTCCATTAGGTGCTAATGGCAAACCTAAATTTAACGAGTATAATTCAGATTCTTTTTGGGGTGCACAATGGTCAATCAATACGCTTTGGCATTTAGTATATCCAGAATTAACAGAGTCATTTGTTAACTCACTTTTATTAATGTATAAAGACGGCGGTTTAATTCCACGTGGTCCTTCGGGCGGAAATTATACCTATGTAATGACAGGTGCTGCTACTACACCATTTATTGTAAGTGCTTATTTAAAAGGCATACGTGGTTTTGATATTGCACAAGCTTATGAAGGTATGCGTAAAGACCATTTTCCTGGAGGGATGATGGGTAGAGCAGGGTATGAACACAATACATCAAAGGGTGGTGGTATTGAAGAATATATATCATTAGGTTATGTACCTTATCCTTTGAGCCAAACTAAATATGGTTATCACCAAGATGGATCGGCACAAACATTAGAATATGCTTATCAAGATTTTGCACTTGCTCAATTGGCAAAGTCATTGGGTAAAACAGATGATTACAATTTGTTTAGCAAACGCGCATTGAATTATAAAAATGTTTTTAATAAAGAAATTGGTTGGATGTGGACCAAGGACAGAACTGGAAAATGGAATCAGCCAATAGATATTTTACAATACGAACATGGTTTTGTAGAAGGCAATGCTGCACAATACACTTGGTTTGTACCACACGATGTAAAAGGATTGATTGATATGATGGGTGGCAATGAAGTATTTACAAACAAACTAAATGATGTTTTTGAAAAAGCAAGAACCAATGGATTTGTTTCTGGTAAATCTGAAAACCCCGTTGATAAAGAATTATTAAGAAGGGTGTATATCAATTACGGTAATCAGCCATGTATGGAAACGCCTTTCTTGTTTAACTATGCAGGAAAGCCATGGCTTACACAATATTGGACGCGTCAATTAATTGATTCTGTATATAGTGGTATTTCTCCTCAAAAAGGCTATAGTGGAGACGAAGACCAAGGATTAATGGGATCACTTTCTGCCTTACTTAAAATGGGATTGTTTTCTACAAATGGTGGCACATCAGAAAAGCCATATTATGAAATTACAAGTCCTATATTCAAAAAAATTACTATCAAGTTAAATGCTAAATATTATCCAGGTAAAGAATTTGTAATTGAAACAAAAAATAATTCCGCAAAAAATTATTACATACAATCAGCCAATTTAAATGGGGCAATTTTAAATCAACCATGGATGTTACACGAGCAATTAATTAAAGGAGGAAAATTGTTGTTAGAAATGGGCGAAAAGCCAAATAAGGCTTGGGGTTCAAATCCAAAGATGGCACCACCTTCAATGACTAGTAACAATTAATTATACGCGTACTTTTTTGTTAATACAAAAAAATGAAAGATGAATAGCACGAAGAAAGTTTCAATGAAGGATATTGCCAAAGAGTTGAATATATCTATAACAACAGTCTCTTTTGTAATAAATGGAAAAAGTGAGCAGAAAGGAATTAGCCTTGCTACTTCTAATAAAGTACGCGAGTTAATTAAGAAACGTGGATTTAATCCGAACAGTGCAGCAAGAATGCTAAGAACTGGAAAATCAAAAACAATTGGTTTAATTGTAGAAGATATTGGCAACTATTTCTTTGGAAATATTGCTAAAATAATTGAAGTTGAAGCAAATAAAAACGGGTACAATGTATTTTATAGTAGTACCGAAAACAATGACAATACTGCTGTTGAGTTGATTAATAAAATGCGCAATAGTTCTGTAGACGGATATATTATTACTGCTACCCAAGGAATCAAAGACGAAATTCTAAAACTCAAAAAAGAAAATATTCCCTTTGTATTAATTGACCGATTAATACCAGATGTAGAAACAAATTATGTTATTCTAGATAATTATTCAGGTAGTTACGATTTAACTACACATCTATTAGACAATGGCTATTCAAATATTGGATTTATATCTATTGTGAGTGAAATGTCAATGATGACAGAGCGCGAAAAAGGATTTTCCAATGCACTAATAGATGCGCAAAATAATAAACTACATTCTAAAACTTTAAAAGTTGGATTCTCAGATTCACATCAAGAAATGATTGCTTCAATTCAGTCATTTGTTTTAGAAAATCCCGAATTAGATGCCATTTTCTTTGCTACGAACTATTTAGGTGTGATAGGGATTGAAGCCTTACAAAAATGTCATTTAAACATCCCTTCAGATATTGCTATTGTTAGTTTCGATGACAATGATTTATTCCGATTATTAACGCCATCAATTACCGTTGCAGCGCAACCTATTGATGAAATTGCAACAGCGTCAATCAATTTGTTATTAAAAATTATTAATAAAGAGTTGAGGCCTTCTCATACTACTGGTGAAGTGATAAAGCCTGTAATTATTGTTAGAAATTCTAGTCCAAAAAAATCAAACACAAAAAGCAATAGACTAGCCAAATCTAGTCATGCGGTTTCTATTGTTGATTAGGGCGTTTTTTGTTTTCATTTAATTAGTTACCTATGAAGCTTTACACTAAAAGGTTTTTACAATTATTTATTGTATTAATATCTAGTTTGATTCTTTCCAAAAACTTATTTGCGCAATCAACTGCAAAGTTAAAACGTCAGCCAAATATTTTGTTTGCTATTGCAGATGACCAATCTTATCCGCATACTTCTGCATATGGTCAAAAAATTTATCATACACCAAATTTCGATAGAGTAGCATCGAAGGGTGTGTTGTTTGCCAATGCATTTGTTGCAGCACCACAGTGTAGTCCTTCAAGAGCGGCTATTTTAACAGGCCGACAAATTTGGCAATTAGAAGAAGCTGGTACACATGCTAGTTTGTTTCCAAAAAAATATCCAGTAGTAACCAATACACTAGAATCTGCCGGTTATTTTTTAGGATTTACAGGAAAGCCATGGGATCCAGGAAATTTTAAAGCAGCAGGATGGACGCGCAATCCTGTTGGGCCAGAGTATAATAGTAAACATGTAGCAAAAGCACCAACAGTGGGTATTAGCAATATTGATTACGTAGCTAACTTTGCAGATTTTTTATCTGAAAAGCCTGCCGACAAACCTTTCTTTTTTTGGTTTGGATCTCACGAGCCACATAGGAATTACGAACCAGGATCTGGTGCAGCAGCAGGACTACAAACAAAAGATATGCTTGTTCCTGCATTCTTGCCCGACAATCAAAATATTCGCAACGACTTACTTGATTATGCATTAGAAATTGAATATTTCGACAAGCAGTTAGGAAAAATGTTAGACATGTTGGAAGCTGCAGGTGAACTTGATAATACTATTGTTGTTGTCACTGCAGATAATGGAATGCCTTTCCCTTATGCAAAAGCCAATTTACAAGAATATGGCATACACGTGCCATTAGCCATTTGTGGTCCTAAGGTAAATGGGCAAAATCGTACAGTAACCGATATGGTTAGTTTAATTGATTTAGCGCCTACTTTTTTAGACCTTGCATCGGCGGAACATTTTAAAGGGATTACCGGAAAATCATTAATGCCTATTTTAAAAAGTAAAAAATCTGGCAATATTGATACTAGTAGACACTATGTTTTTACAGGAAGAGAAAGACATTCACATGCCCGTCCAGATAATGTTGGTTACCCTGCTAGGGCCATTCGTTCACAAGAATATTTGTATATAGAAAACCTTAAGCCAGACAGATGGCCTGCTGGTGATCCTGCACCTAGTAATCCTGTAGCCGTTGTTAGCGAGTCTGGTATGAAAGGTATTTTTGAAGGGTATGATGATATAGATGATTCTCCAACAAAATCTTGGATGATACAAAACAAAAACACTTGGCCAGTATTGTTTAAACTAGGATTTGAAAAAAGAAATCAAGAGCAATTGTTCAATATAAAAAAGGATCCTAATTGTTTAAATGACCTTGCTGCTAATACACAATTTGATGCTATTCGAAATCAATTAAAAAAGAAATTAGAAGAAACGTTAGTAGCACAATCAGATCCAAGAATGACGGGTAATGGAGATGTTTTTGATAGTTATCCAAGGTTTGGTTTGATGCGTCCTTATGAAGGATTTAAAGAACGCGGAAAATACAATCCAGCATTTCA
>CAIKZP010000175.1 GCA_903831935.1 uncultured Bacteroidota bacterium
ATAAGTATAATTAATTGATTTATAATATATTGAATTTGAATATTTCTTTTAATGATTTTTGGCATGGTGTTTGGCAATTGCCTGTACCTGAATCAGTCAAGTTTTTTGACTAATTTATACGAATAAATTACCTTAACAAGTATTTAAAACGGTATAAATATGGGTTTAGTTTAAAAAAATAAGAATGAAAAAAGCACTTTGGATACTCATTTTACTAGTTTCTGCAAGTAAAATTTCTGCTCAAGTGGATAGTTCTACAAAAATATTTTTAAAAGATACGGTAATTCATATAGAAGATACTTTACAATCAGAAAAGAAAGTTGTAGATTCATCTAGCGAATTTGTTACTAAAACTGGTGTAAAGTCATTATTGGGCATTGCTAGTTTTTATAGCAAAAACTTAGATGGAACCGAAACGGCTACTGGCGAAAGATTTAAAAATAGAAATTTAACTGCCGCTAGTAATAGTTTTAAATTGAATACTTGGGTTAAAGTAACCAATATTCACAATGGAAATTGGGTAATTGTCCGTATAAATGATCGAATGCATCCTAGAATGGCAAAGCGTGGCAGGGTCATAGATTTGAGTCGATCAGCGGCAATTAAGCTTGATTTTATTAAGAAAGGACTGACTAAAGTGCGGATTGAAGTGGTTGAAAAACGAAATGTTGATTAATGGTTGAGAATTTTACAACTTTTATTATTTTATTAAGTCAATTCTAGCCTGTATTTTTGCTACATAATTAAAACTGTATATGAAGAAAATTTTAATCTTTATTGTTGTATTGGGTCTAGCATCTACAACTTTTGCTCAGACATCCGATAATAAAAAAATGCCATCATTAGGTATTAACTTCTTTTTACAAGATTTTAAAACACCTGCGTCTATTGCATCTAATGGATTTTCTTCCGTTATGCAGAAAAACAAATGGGGTAATATTAGTGATATGAGCTCTGGCTTAAGTTTGCAATATTTAAATGGTTTAACAGACCATATTGATTTTGCATCTACACTTAGTGCTAGTTTCTTAAACTATCCTATTAGACCTAGTTCTGGTATTTCTCAAACTGGTGGAAGCAAATTTTTATTAGAAGCTGATGCTGGTATCAATGTTAAATTGTTAACTGATAAATATTTTATTGATCCTTATATCAATATGGGTGTTGGTGCTTCAATGTATGCAGGCACTTATTTTGCAGCGTATGCTCCAGTAGGTGGCGGTTTGCAATTTAATATTGGTGATGGTTCTTATGTAAACTTACAATTCAACTATCGTGTTGAAGTATCTAGTTTATCTACTAAGCACTTTAATTATGGTTTAGGTTTTGTTGCTCCTTTAAAAGACAAAAAACCACCAGTTGTTGTTGCTCCACCACCACCACCGCCTCCAGCGCCAGTTGATACTGATGGAGATGGTATATTTGATCCTAACGACAAATGTCCTACTGTTCCAGGTGTAGCTAAATATGCTGGTTGCCCTGTTCCTGATACTGATGGTGATGGAATTAATGATGACAATGATAAATGTCCTACAGTTAAAGGTGTAGCAAAATATGCTGGTTGTCCAGTTCCTGATACTGATAAAGATGGTATCAATGATGACGAAGACAAATGTCCTACTGTTGCAGGTTTAGCTCGCTACCAAGGATGTCCTATCCCTGATACAGACAAAGACGGTTTGAATGACGAGGTTGATAAGTGTCCTACAGTTTTCGGACCACGTGAAAACAATGGTTGTCCTATTTTGAATTTTGATCCAAAAGATATTAAGTTCATGGTTGGTAGCGATAAATTAACTAAACCATCAAAAGTTGAGTTAGATAAAGGCGTTGCAAATTTAAATCAATATCCTACTTTGAAATTAACAATTGAAGGACATGCGTCTACTTCAGGTAGTGATAAAATCAATAATCCTTTATCAGCAAAACGTGCAGTATCTGTTAAAACATACCTTATATCTAAAGGTATTGCTGAAAGCAGATTAGCAACAGTTTCTTTCGGTAGTACTAAGCCAATTGCAGATAATAAAACTGCTAAAGGTAGAGCGGCTAACCAAAGAGTTGAATTTAAAATTCAAGAATAATTTATAACTAATATTATTAAAAAGCCTGTATCAAATTTGATACAGGCTTTTTTTTGCCTAATACTATTTCAATAAATAATTCATAGAGGTTGCTCAGTAAGTAAAAAGCTTTAGTTTTTTAAAAAAGATGGAATTTTTAAATTATGTTTTTGAAAATATAATAATAGATAAAACTGAAAATTAAACAGGATCAACATTTGAAACGATACCTACAGATCTATATCTTTTGTTGTTTTGTAAAATTGCTTTTTGCTGGTTGATAGCAATTTTACACATACTAATTTGTTGCGCATCCTTGGGTAATTTAATTAGTATTTCCCATAAATATTGGTTGCGAACCCTATCTACAACAGGTTGTGCGGGCCCATTAATGCATTTTCCAAATTGTTGTTGCATTGCTTTAATCATAATGATTGCGGCTTCTTCTGCAATATGTTTTTCCTTGTGTTTAAATACAATTTGAATTAATCTTGTATAAGGTGGATAGTTAAATTGTTTTCGATTTTGAATTTCAAAATCATACAAGGCATTGTAGTCATGCGCTTTTAAAAATTTTAAAACTGGATGGTATAAATTACTCACCTGAATCAATACTTTACCTTCTGCATTTTTTCTGCCAGCTCTACCACTAACTTGTTCCATTAATTGAAACGCTCTTTCGTTTACTCGAAAATCTGTAAAATTTAAAATGCCATCTGCATCAATAATTCCAACAAGGTTAACATGTTCAAAATCTAATCCTTTAACCACCATTTGAGTACCTACAAGGATATCTATTTTTTGTTGTTCAAATAGTTTAATCAATGCGTCGTGGTCATTCTTGCCGCGGATACTATCATAGTCCATTCTGGCAACTTTTGCATCAGGGAAAATTTCAAGAATTTGTTCTTCAATTTTTTCAGTGCCAAAGTTCTTTTGTGTAAACTGATGGCTACCACAAGCGGCACAAGTTTGTACAACAGGATAACTGCTGCCACAATAATGACATGATAATTTATGTTTTGATTTATGATAGGTTAGAGATACATTACAATGTTCACAATGAGGAATCCATCCGCATGGTTCACATCTTAAATATGGCGAATAACCTCGTCTATTTTGAAATAAAATAACTTGTTTTTTTTGTTCTAGTGTTTCTTTAATTGCATTGATTAAAGCTGGCGTAAATATGGTTTTGCCATTTACTGTTTCGTATACTTTTTTAAGATCTACTAATTCCATTGAAGGCAGTTGAGCCTCACCAAAACGTTCAGTAAGTTTTACTAGTCCATATTTACCTTGAATGCAATTGAAATAAGTTTCAATACTTGGTGTGGCACTACCTAATAATATTTTTGATTTGAACAAACTTGCATAA
>CAIKZP010000176.1 GCA_903831935.1 uncultured Bacteroidota bacterium
AGTGACAGATTTGTCTATCATTAAATGCACATTCGATTTAATAAATATCGATCCTGTTACATATACGCCAGGCTTAAAACCTACAATGCCCCCACCAGCAGCAGCACAAGCATCAATGCTTTTTTGAATTTGTTGGGTGATGGTTTTAGTAGTGTCTGAGGTAGCGTCTACCAAAAATAATTTGCTTGCATTTGGAAACGATTTTGAACCAACTTGCGCTACCCAGTCTAGTTTTGGAGTGATAGTTGTTTGTGCCTCAACGAAATAGGCAACAAAAAGGCAGGCATATGCGAACATTAATTTTCTAGCAAGCAATAACATAGAATGGCATTTATACTGAATAATATGCCTAAACTAGGTTATATAATTATTAGAAGCATCCTGTTCTAACCTGTATGCCAAATCAACCGAATTATTTAATAAAACCCTTGATTATTTCTGTGAAAGCAATGGGCGTTTCTTCCATTGGAACATGCCCAATATTGTGTAAAATACTTAGTTTACTGCCTTTTACATTTTGTTGAAATTCATATGCATTTTCAACAGGAATGAGTTGGTCTTGATCGCCCCAAATAATTAGTGTTGGTGTGCTAATTTGATTAATTAATTCGGGCTGTTTTTCAAATCCTTTTTTAAAGATGGTTAATGCTGCGTTACGATTACCTGCACTAATAGCCATATCATGAAATCTTTCTACTTGTGCATCAGTAACTATATTCTTATTAAAGTAGATTCCTTCTAAACTTTTTCTTACCAAAATTTTTGGGGTTACATATAATAATAAATTATTTATAACAGGAGTTGAAGCAATTTTAAAACCAAGTGAACCTTTCGCAGATTTATTCGAATAACCTGCCGCATCTACTAATATCAATTGGGCCAATTTATTAGGTTGCGCCAAACTATAATGCCAAGCAATTGCCCCCCCTAAAGAATTACCTGCAATAATGCATTTATTAATGTGTAATTTATTTAAGAAAGAATCTAAAAATTGGTTGTAAAAAGCAAAACTATACTCGTTGTTTAAATTTGGGCCAGTTAATCCAAATGCAGGTAAATCAAGGCTAATTAATCTTTTTTTATCCTTTAATAATAACACCACACTGTCCCAAGTATTTAAAGAACTAGACATACCATGCAATAATATCATAGGCAAACTATCTGTTGCAATACCTTCGTCGCGGTAATGCACTTGCATACCCATCAATGGCATAAAAGCAGAGGAACTATTGGTATACAAGGGTTTTAGGCTGGCAACTGATTTGTCTTTTTCAACTAGAAAGGCCAATAAAACAACAATAATAACAAGGATTGAACCTAGTAAGTAGCCAATTGCTTTGAGTAATTTTTTCATATATAAATATTAATAAATTTAGTGTGTATTAAATAAAAGAATTTGTAAGCAGTAAAATTAACTAGAATCTAATTGCAGCCATATTATTATTTTTGATTTAACTTTCAAATAATACAAACCCAATTGTTTGTACTAATTATTAATTAATCAGTATGCGTTTATACAATACCACTAGCGGAATTTACCTAGAAAAACAAGGCCTATTTTATTTAATAGATACGCAACAATGGAATGAACTAGTAAATACAAACAATTTGTATGCGTATTTACAATTGTTAATATTTACTGCCAACCCAATTAATAAAGAAGCCTTTGGTCAATTGACTATTTTACCACCCATACAGCACCAAGAAATTTGGGCGGCAGGTGTTACTTATTTAAGAAGTAGAGAAGCCAGAATGGAAGAGTCTAAAATTAGTGGTGGTGCAGATTTTTATGCAAAGGTGTATGATGCAGCGCGTCCTGAATTATTTTTTAAATCAACTGCAGCCCGATGTGTTGGCACCAATGCCACTGTAAATATTCGCAAAGATGCCAACTGGAATGTTCCTGAACCAGAGCTTACTTTATTTGCAAATGCCAATGGAAAAATTGTAGGCTATACCATAGGAAATGATATGAGTTCAAGAGATATTGAAGGCGAAAATCCATTGTATTTACCACAAGCAAAATGTTACGAAAAATCTGCTGCTATTGGGCCTTGCTTGTATGTGCCAGAAAACCCAATTAATCCTGATGCGAAAATAAATATGCAAATTTTTAGAGCTGAGGCAGAATTGTTTAGTGGGCAAATTTCTATTAACCAAATGAAAAGAACCCACCAAGAATTAATCGATTATTTGTTTAGATCAATGGATTTTCCAAACGGCGTGTATTTAATGACCGGTACTTGTTTGGTTCCTCCTAATGAGTTTACGCTGGCAGTTGGAGACCGCATTAGCATTTCTATTGCAGAAATTGGCGTTTTAACAAATACTGTTGCATTGAAATAATTGGCCGAAAAGAATCTTTAATCTTTTCCTAACAAGCACAATTGTAATCTTGCAATAAATACACCAGCATGAAAAAATGGTTTTTTAGTTTTTCAATACTCTTTTTTGGAGCCAATTCATTGAATGCACAATTGAGTGAAAACTTGCTAGACCTTAAATCCTATATTGAATCTCAAAAAAATATACAACTAGATTCTATTCCTTTTTTGTCGATTTACCATAACAAAGAATTGCACTATTTATATCCGCTGTATAATGCATTTCATCAAACAAATAAATTACAAGCCGCTGTTGGCAATGAACAATATTTGCTCGATTTAGGCGTCAGTGCTGCATTTGCTGGTGATTATGCCAGTGTTTTAGCCATAGAAAAAATTGGCTACGAAGGTCAATTAACCGATTCCATTAAAAAAGATATTGTTGCACATCCTAACTTATTTGACGGCATTACATTAACCGATGCAAAAAAATACATTCGAGAAAATATTAAGAATCAAAAAATTGTAATGATAAACGAGTTGCCCAATAAACCGCAACACCGTGCATTTACAGCATCATTACTAGCTGAATTTTATGAACAAGGATTTCGTTATTTGGCAATGGAAACGCTCAATCCATATAGCAATGGTTCATTAAAGCAAATTAATATGCTTTCGGGTCATTATACCTGCGAACCAATTGGCGGCGAACTGGCTAGAAAAGCTTTAGCCATGGGATTTAGTTTGGTGGCATACGAAGACAGTTCTTTTAATCATACCCCCAATAAAAAAATGTATGCCCAAGCACAAAATATTTACAAGATTTTACAAAAAGATCCTAAAGCAAAAATTCTAGTACAGGCCGAGGGAACACATATTGAAGAAGGTGCAAGGTCTGAGAATGCCATACCTATGGCTGCTTATTTTAAAATTGTTTCAGGCATTGATCCATTAACTATTGATCAAACAGGCATGACAGAAGGAAGTAATCATGCATACGGTGCCGCTATTTATGATTTTTACACTAAAAGATTTGCCATTAATACTTCGGTTGTTTGTTTAAAAGACAATAAAAGCAAAGATGTTTTCGACGAAAATTTATGTGACATTTATATTGTACACCCTCCTACTAAATTTAAAAATGGACGTGCCAATTGGAATAGCATGAATGGATTAAGAAACGAAACTGCTATTCAACCAATTTATCAATCACTGTTTTTTGTACAAGCATATTACACCAAAGAATACAACGAAAAGTATGTAGGAAAATTAGTTCCTGCCGATCAAACCTATATTAATGCACAAGATGGTTATTACTATCTGTATTTACAAAAAGGCCATTACCAATTAGTTTATCGCGATAAGCAATATAAAATTCTTGGTACCAAAGTATTAGTGGTTGAATAATTATTATTTAAAAAAGATATAGGCAATAAAAATGGCGCAGATCACACCAATAATATCTGCTAATACACCTGCCCAAATTGCATAACGTACTTTTTTAATTCCCACACTACCAAAATACAATGCAATAATATAAAAAGTAGTATCTGCAGATCCCTGAAACGTAGACGCCAGTTGACCTATAAAGCTATCGGCACCATGGGTTTTAAATACATCTAACATTAATCCTCTGGCACCACCGCCGCTAAATGGACGCATAATGGCTACTGGTAATGCTGGCACAAATTCACCTGTAATTCCTAGTTTTAAAAATAACCAGGTAATACCTTGAATGATTGCATCCAATGCGCCACTATCTCTAAATACCCTAATAGCCACCAACATTCCTACCAAGTAAGGAATGATTTTTACAATCGTTTCAAATCCTTGTTTGGCGCCATCAATAAATGCATCAAATACATTTATTTTTTTTATAAATCCTGCAATAATAAATGAAGAAATAATGATAAATAAAATCAAATTGCCTAATACATTACTAAAAGTTTCCTTGGTTAATAAAACCGGAGTGGCAAAACTTTTTTGCGAAGGCAAAGAATAAATAAAAGAGGCAAATAAAAATATAGCGGTAATAATTCCTGCCAACCAAAACACCAATACTTTATCGAATTTTAATTTTTGGTACATGGCCGTAATTAAAATACTAGCAATAGTTGCAATTGTTGTAGCCAACATTAAAGGAACAAAAACACTGGTAGGATTGGTACTTCCGCCACCTGCTCGGTAAGCTATAATTGACAAGGGAATTAGTGTTAATCCACTTGTATGAAGCACCAAAAACATGATCTGTGCATTACTAGCCGATTCTTTGTTGGGGTTTAAGGTTTGCAAACTTTCCATGGCTTTTAAACCAAAAGGGGTTGCTGCATTGTCTAATCCTAATAAATTGGCGCTAAAATTCATGACCATCTGCCCCATTGCTGGATGCTTTTCAGGCACTTCAGGAAACAACCTTTTCATGAAAGGATTCAATATTCTAGCCAAGAAATTAATAGCACCCGCTTTTTCTCCAATATTCATTAAACCCATAAAAAAGGTCATCACGCCTATTAAAGGCAGTCCAATATCCATTACAGATGATTTAGACGCATCAAAAATGCCTTCCACTAGTTTTTTAAAGATCTCATAGTCTTGAAATACAATTAGCTTGAATAAAGCAATAACTAATCCTATCACAAAAAACAAAATCCAAACATAATTCAAGGCCATAATTGCAATTTATTGTGTGAAAATACCGATTTCAGGTTTTGATTCCTAAACTTGCAGGGCAAATCTATCGTCAACCGGCATTTCAAGCTATATTTGCGGCTCAAATTTTTTCGATATGGCATTACAAGCAGGAATTGTGGGATTACCCAATGTAGGAAAATCAACCCTTTTTAACGCAGTGAGCATTAGTGCAAAAGCACAAGCTAGCAATTATCGTTTCTGTACTATAGAACCCAATGTGGGCTTGGTAGACGTGCCAGACGAGCGTATGGCTAAATTGGCCGAATTGGTGCTTCCAAACAGAACCGTGCCTACCCAATTAGAAATTGTGGATATTGCCGGTTTGGTTCGTGGCGCAAGTAAGGGCGAAGGTTTGGGTAATAAATTCTTAGCCAATATTCGCGAAGTTGATGCCATTATTCATGTTATTCGTTGTTTTGAAGACGAAAATGTATTGCGCGAAGAAGGTGCTATCAATCCAGTAAGTGATAAAGAAATTATTGATACCGAATTGCAGTTAAAAGATTTGGATAGTGTTGAACGCAAATGGAGCCGTGTAGAAAAACTAGCAAGGGTTGGTAGCGATACAAAAGCTAAAGCAGAATTTGAAGTGCTTAACCGTTGTAAACTACATTTAGAAAAAGGCAAAAGCATTCATTCATTAGGATTAAGTAAAGAAGACAATGCAGTAGTTGCAGATCTTTTTTTATTGACCGATAAACCTGTTTTATATGTTGCCAATGTAGACGAAGCAAGTATGCATACTGGTAATAAATTTTCGGAAATGCTAAAAGCCGCTGTTACTGCAGAAGGCGCTGAAATGATTGTAATGTGTAACAATATTGAAGCACAAATTGCCGAAATGGAAGCCGAAGACGACAAGCTAATGTTCATGGAAGAATATAAAATGACCGAACCTGCTTTGAATCGATTAATTAGAACTGCCTATAAATTATTAAACTTAGATACCTATTTTACAGCAGGTGTACAAGAGGTTCGTGCATGGACAATTCACAAAGGATGGAAAGCACCACAAGCAGCAAGCGTTATCCATACCGATTTTGAAAAAGGATTTATTAAGGCCGAAGTAATTGCCTACGAAGACTTTGTAAAATACGGCAGTGAAGCGGCTTGTAGAGAAAATGGTCGTTTACGTATTGAAGGAAAAGAATACATTGTAAAAGACGGCGATGTAATGCATTTTAGATTTAATGTATAAAATTTATCCAATGAATAGACTGGCCTTGTTATTGATAGGGATGTTTTTATTTGCATCCTGTAATAATACCGATCAAAACAATAGCACAACAACTACAAGTGCTATTGCTGCCCCTATTAATTTAAGTTACACTGTATTAAATATTTATCCGCACGATACAAGTTCGTTTACCGAAGGTTTAATTTGGTTAGATGGACATTTATTAGAAAGCACCGGACAAAAAGGTCAAAGCAAATTGTTACAAATCAATTTAGCAAATGGTAAATCAGAAAAAAGTATTTCACTAGCTCCTGAGTTTTTTGGCGAAGGCATTAGTGTTATCAATAATAAAATTTATCAATTAACCTGGCAAGAACACAAAGTATTTGTGTACGATATGAATTTTAAAAAACTTCCCCAAGAGTTTGAATGGCCTTACGAAGGATGGGGAATGACAACCGATGGAAAATATTTAATTATAGATACAGGTGGTAGCAATATTTATTTTGTAAACCCCGAAACCTTTAAAATTGAACGCACATTGGGTGTAGTAAATAACAACGGTTATGTATCAATGATTAATGAACTAGAATATGTAGATGGCTATTTGTATGGCAATATTTTTGAAACCAATTCTATTATTAAAATTAATGCGCAAACTGGTTTGGTAGAAGGCATTGCAGACCTAACTGATATCTTAAAAAAGAACCACCAACCAGATACTTCCGATAGTAATGTGCTTAATGGAATTGCCTATAATCCAGCGAAGAAAACATTTTATATTACTGGAAAAAATTGGCCTTCTTTGTTTGAATTAAAATTTAACTAGCCTTATTTTTTACTCAAAATATAAATAACAGAACTTGCTTTTTTGTTATTGAATAGTGCTTTCAAATTAGACACTAATCCTACCCAAACTGCAGCCAATAAATTATTCTTTCCGTTTTTATATTGTTCACTTAACATAGCAACATAAAAACTATCAAACCACATTGGTTGAATACGATTAAGGGTAAATCCTTTTTGATTTGCTAACTGTTCTATGCTAGTTGGAGAGAAATGATACAAATGCCTAGGCACATCATAAGCAGCCCAATAAGCCCCATAATAACTAGCATCATAACTAGTATAATTAGGAACAGCAATGATTAATTTACCAGCAGGTTTTAATATATGATGGAACTGGTCTAAATATCCGTGTAAATCATGCACATGTTCTAATACATGCCATAAGCTAATGGCATCAAAGCTTTCGCCTTGCATATTGTACAAAGTTTCAGGTGATTTTAATTCAATATGATTAATTTGAATTGCGTTTTTTCTGGCAGTATCATCGGGCTCTAATCCTGTTACTGACCAACCTGCATTAAGCATGGTTTTAGAAAATGCACCTGTTCCAGCACCCACATCTAATAAAGCACCCGTATTTAAGCCTGTTACTTTTTGAACCAGTTTTCTTTTTTTATTTAGTGTATGGGAACGTACTAAATGATAACAACGATGAATCAAACCCTTTTGTGTATTGGAATGAGATACATAATTAGCCGACTGATAATAAGGTCCAATATAAGCAGCTGTAGGAATTGACTGCGTAAATCTAAGGCTGCAATTATTACAATGCCAAATATCAAAACTTGCTTTGCTTACTGTATAATCAATTGCTTGAATTTGGTTCTGAATAGCAGCACTTCCACAAGCCGGACAGTTAGCATAATAAATTGAATGTTCGTTCATCGTATTAAAAAAATGGACTTAGCCGTTAAACATAATAAAACAACAATGCGCCAATGCCCAACAAGAGTAAGGCTATTGCATAAACCCACCAATTATCTGTGGTTTCTTCCTCATTTGTTTGACCTAAAAAATCTGTCAACGCACCGCCTTCTAATACTGTAGCTTCTTCATTATTTACATCTTGAGTAGCAGTTACAACCAAAGAAACAGATTTATATATGGAAACTAGTTTAAACAAATAGTCTAGTGGACGTTCAGGTATAAATAAAAACAAGCCATTGTCTTCTTTTTTAAGCGTTCCAATACCTTGCAATACCGCCCCAGATATTGTTTGTACTTCTTGTAATACTTGTTGTGTGAATGCATGTAAATCTTTCATTACATCGGCTAAATCTAGCCCAGTTTCACGTACTAAAAAATCATAGAAATGTCTATCAGCTACCACAGCATCTTGTTTGAAACGCACAATTTGTGTTGGAGGATACATTAAATGATTGGTGCTATCAATTTCGGCACTCAACTGTTCCATTGAAAAAACACCCAACTTAGGAATCGCTAAGTTTTTGTGTAAAACAAGGTATTTTAACAAATATTGGTACATGAAATAATCGATTTACTTAAACGAATATACAACTCCTCCCAAAACATTGAATCCTAAAACTTCATATTGGTTCCAACGTTGATAGGTATTATTCAATAAATTATTCATTTGAAGCCAAAAACTTAGTTGCGGAAGCAGTTTAATATTGGCTCCCAAATTTAAATCAGCAGAGGGTGTCAATTTACCTGATTGTAAGGATTTGTTTAAAAACGCCGACCCATCTCTTAAAAATGCTTCGGCCTTAATATCAACCGATTTTAGCATTTTCCATTTAAACGTACCAGAAATTTCCATTGGAATTAAGCCATACGCTTTTTCATAATTGGTTAGGCTACTGTATTCAAATAAATTTAAAGCACCTATTACAGAAAATTTTTCTTGTTCACGGTAAGCGGCTTCGGCATGTAATTTTATGGCTTGGATTTTGGTGTCGTAAACAATATTAAAGGTTTTGCCATCAGTAATATTATTTGTAAATAATGGTTGATCAAATAATTGCAATAAGGAAAGCCTTGCCTTAAAACTTAAATGATTGCCAGCAGATCCTTTAAATCCAATGTACTGTTCAGCAATTTTAGTATTTAAAATATTAGAATTAGTAAATTCAATAAATGGATTGATTCCTGCAATAGTTCGCAAACTATTCACTTGATAAGATCC
>CAIKZP010000177.1 GCA_903831935.1 uncultured Bacteroidota bacterium
CGGGCTTTAGAAAACGATAATTACAATAAACTAATTACGCGTTTAAAAGACAAAGGAATGAAAGGTGGCCTTACAATTTTATTAAGCGGTGTTGCAGGCGGTGGTAAAACATCTTCTGTAATGCAATGGGCTAAAAGTACTGGACGTCCTGTTTGTTTTTTTGAAGTAAGCAGAATACAATCGAAATTTGTTGGCGAAAGTGAAAAGCAATTGCAGGCCTCGTTTGCCGAATACGCAAAATGTAGAAAGAGTTTTTCTAAGGATGCAATTTTTCTATTTAATGAAGCAGATGCCATTTTAGGAAAACGTACCGAAGTGAATTCTGCGGTAGATAAAAGTTTTAATACGCTTCAGAACATTCTATTGGAAGCCATGGAAAATTTTGAAGGAATTTTTGTTGCCACCACCAACTTGGCTAGTCATTTTGATTCGGCTTTTGAAAGACGTTTTTTATATAAGGTAGAATTCAAGAGTCCAGAAACAGAAGTGCGTAAACAAATTTTAAGCAATGTGTTTACCGATATTTCTGAAAGCACTATCAACAAAATTAATTCCGACTATTTGTTAACTGGCGGTCAAATTCAAAACGTACATAAAAAGGTTTTGATTAAAACGGTTTTAGACGATCAAATTGACAAGGAGTCGTATATCATAGATTTGTGTAAAGAAGAATTTTCGTTGCGTAAAAATCAACGGTCGCAGATTGGGTTTGTACATTAATAACATCATAACATGCGCATAGCAATTACAAAAAAGAATCTCATTAAAAAATTAAACGCTATTCTTTAAACTCAGCGCAAAATATAAGCCGTATTCTTCCCTTGTCCTTCTTCTTTTGTTAGAATATTTTTTGATATCAAATCAGTAACATCTCTTAAGGCAGTATCTCTAGAGCACTTAGTGATTTTTGCATATTTACTTGTATTCAGCTTCCCGTCGAAACCATCCAATAATTTATTAATAATAATATGCTGACGCTTATTTAATAGGATGGCTGTATTTTTTTTCCAGAAATCGGCTTTGTTTAAAACGGTTTTAAGCGTTGTTTCTGTTGTTTCGTATGTTCTTTCTAAACAACCTAAAAACCACTGCAACCATACGGTAATGTCTAATGAGCTTTTTTGGGTTTGCTCTAAAATAAAGTAATAATCGGCTCGCTCTTTTCTAATTTGAGCACTCATGCTATAGAAACGAAAGGATGTTTCATCTGCTTTGGCTAATTGCATATCGGCTATTGCTCTGGCCATACGTCCATTTCCATCTTCGAATGGATGCAGGGTTACAAACCACAAATGTGCAATGGCGGCTTTTAATAATCTGTCTAATCCCGGTTTATTGAACCAAATTATAAACAGCTCCATTTGCTTTTCTAATAATTCAGACGCCGGTGCTTCGTAGTGTACTTTCAATTTTCCCATGGCACCTGAAACTACTTGCATTGGGTCGTTGGCGGTATTGTTTCTCCATCCACCAACTTCTATTTTAGACATTCCACTATATCCTGTTGGAAAAAGTGCTGCGTGCCAACCGAAAAGTCGATTTTTAGTAAGCTCGGTTTTATAGTTCTGCGTGGCATCAAGCATCATTTCAACAACTCCATCTACGTGGCGATCAGAATGTACTAGGCCAACTATTTCCATTCCAAGTTTTCTGGCTATAGACGATCTAACTTGTTGTTCATCCAAAACTTCTCCCTCTATTTCACTTGATTTGATAACGTCTTGTGTGAGGGTTTCTAGGTTTGCCTCTGCTTTTAGTTCAAAGCCTAAAGATTCCATTTTACCCAATAGTTTTCCTTGTTGTAACCGCAAACGCATTAATAATGGAGTTAGCGTTTCTTGGTTCCAAGTGAATGCTGGCCAATTGGGTAATTGATGGATGTATTTGATCATTTTAGGCTATAATAAGGCGAATATAATACTTAATCACCTTATTTGCAATTATTCGCCTTAAATTATAAGGCAAATAAGCTCTATTTGTAAACAAATCTCAAAAAGCAAATAGTTGATTTATATTATTAATAGTATCAAAATTCTAATTAATTCCGAATTATGAATCTAAAATCTACAGATAATTGTAAAAATATCACCCTTAATTCGAATTAATTCCGAATTAGTGTTGTAATTTTAACAAAGTGAACATTTTACAAGCCATATCAAACTATTCTGAGATACCATTAAGTAGCGAATTGCTTTTACATGAGTTGAAAAGTTATAGCCGACCCTTCGATAAAATTGATGAGCTAGTTAAAAAGGGCGTGTTGCTTCAAATAAAAAGAGGTTTGTATTTACCTGGTCCAAATATTCAAATGCAGGGCCCCGAACCTTTTTTGTTGGCGAATCATTTGTATGGCCCTAGCTATGTGTCTTTAGATGCTGCGCTATCTCACTGGGGGCTTATTCCTGAAAGGGTTTATAGAACAACCTCTATGAGCACCAAAAAAAGCAAGGTATTTAATACAGCCGTTGGCGCATTCAGTTATACAAAACTTTCGCTACCTTATTATTCTTATGGTGTTAAACAGGTTTCTTTAACTAGCAAGCAAACGGTATTAATGGCATCGCCCGAAAAAGCATTATGCGATAAAATTATTACCACAACCGGACTTTTTTTGAGAAGCAAAAAACAAACGCTAGCATATTTAATAGAAGACCTGCGAATAGAAAAAGAAGATTTACAACCTTTTGATATTAAGACTATGAAAACTTGGATATCCGACAGTCCTAAAAGTACCAGCATTCATCAATTAATAGAAACAATCGCTTCTTTTCATTAAACAGCAGCAAGTAGCTATCTTAGTTAAAACGTTTTTACAATGAATGCAACCCAACTAAAAGCAGCACTTAAAAAAGTTCGTGCCGATATTTCGAAGCAACATGCGGTTCGGTTGCATAGGGCTATTAGTTGGTTGAAATGTGCCGAGGATAGTAAAGACCTAGACATTCAGTTCATTGGGTTATGGATTTCTTTTAATGCTTGTTATGCTATTAATGTATTGAAAGAAGAACAGCTTCGAGAACGTGAAAGCTTTGGTGAATTCGTACATAAATTGGTAAAACACGATAACGAAAAACGTTTTTCACACCTTTTATGGAATCAGTTTTCTGGTCCGGTTAGGTTGTTGATTGAGAATAAATACGTTTATAAACCTTTTTGGGACTTTCAACGTGGCGAAATTAAAGACTGGAAAAAGCCATTCGATAAATCTGTTGTTGATTCAATGAAATTTCTATCGACACAAAATGTAGCCGGCTTGTTAGAAGTTGTTTTAGATCGTTTATACACGTTAAGAAATCAGTTGATGCATGGTGGCGCAACGTTTAAAAGCGATATTAATCGTTCTCAAGTAAAAGACGGTAACAATATGCTGAAATTGTTGATTCCGTTAGTGATTGAAATTATGCTAACGAACCAGCAAGAAGATTGGGGTGAGATATATTATCCTGTTATTGAATAAGGACTAGTTGGCACGAATATTTTATTAATTTTAGATAATTAATAAAATAAAGCATTAAAAAAACGTACCTTAATACCAAGTTTACAAAAGAGATTTTATTATGTCTACTCCGAATGTTAAAAAAATAAAAAAGCCGGTACTTAAATCTGAATCAATTGAGGTAACTCAACTAATAAGTGCAGGCAGAAAAAGTGCTACAAATGCAATCCGGGCTTCAAGGGCATTGGGTTTAGAAATCACATATATGAAAGATGGAGTTGTATATCAAGAAAAACCAAATGGCGATAAAAAGGTTTTAATTAAGCTTGAACAACCAACACAACATTCTAAAAACAAATTGCAATTAAAAAAGGGAATGGTATTTAATGTCAACAAATAAAAGAATCCGTGTTTTTGCAGGTCCTAATGGCTCTGGAAAATCGTTTTCTTATGAAACGGTTATGAGTCATTCGTCAAAAGTTAAAGAACTCAAAGCCGCAAAAAAGAAAGGATTTAAAACATATCTATATTTTGTTTGTACAGATGCGCCAGAAATTAATATAGAGAGGGTAAAAGATAGAATTAATAAAGGTGGCCACAGGGTAAATACTGATAAGATAACATCGCGCTATCCTCAAACTTTAAAAAACTTATATCCAGCTTTAAAAAATTGTGATAGAGCGTTTCTATTTGATAATTCCGGAAAAAAACATGAATTAATTGCGGAAATGTTGAATGGCAAGCTTCAGTTAAAAGTAAATAAACCCCCAAATTGGTTTAAGACAAGTGTTCTTAAATATTTAACAGATTAGTCAGGCTTTAAAAAGGATTCTTTGAAAAAAGGTACACCTTGTATTTTCCGGCAATACCCAAAGACTGGACGATTTTTTTGCTGATAGAAATAACCTACAATGGGCATGGATTTACAGCCCATAATTTAACCAGAAATCAAACGGGTATTTATAAATTGTTTTTTTAAATAATTAGCCGAAAAGGAATTAGAAGCGTGTTTGGCTATTAGGGGTTTGGTGAGTTGATTAAACTTTAATGTGATTTTAATTGTAAATTTACATCTGTCATGAACAAGGTAAAATACAATACTAAACAAGACCTTATAGAAGCTATTTCTGAAAACAGAGAGAGAATTAAATCATTTGGTGTAAATGGTCTGGGTATTTTTGGGTCCTTCTCAAAAGGCACTTCTACAGATTCAAGCGATGTTGATTTATTAATTGATTTTATTCCAGAAAAAAAGAATTTCGACAATTTTATGAATTTGTCTTTCTTTTTAGAAGCCTTATTTGGTAGAAAGGTTGAGCTAGTTACACGACAATCATTGAGTAAACATATTGGTCCACATATTTTAAATGAGGTATTTAATGTCTGCCTCTAATCTTGAGTTGGTAAGCAAGTATAACTTTTACGCACTATAAAACCCATTTATGAATTCCTTTTTGGAATTGTAAAATTTGCATCTTCATAAGTTTTTACAATTAGCGTGTATTTCTCAAGTGCTACTTTTTGAGTTGCAGAAAGGTGTTCAAAACCAGTTTTTTTTGTAGCTATATTTAATAACTCAATCATTTTTTCCTCAGCCGATTCAAATTCTTTTTTGGTAATTGTTGTTTTCATATTTAAATAGTTTTACAATTTAGTTTATTGAAATTCATGCTTTAAATATTTTTCATAAATCAAATGTGCCGTTTCAATACACCTTGGATCATCGGTAATAATTAAATCTGCATAAACCAATATTGCTGGAGCAAGATTTTGAAATGGTTGGCTCTCTATATTTTCATTCCAGAATTTTTTATACAGTTTTAGATTACCATTCTCTTCTGGCAGAATCCTAAATTTACGCATTAAGTCTAATTTTGCTAATGTTGTATACACTGTAAATTTTTCAGGATGTAAATATTCTGTCATCATTTCGGCAGCAGGCTCTCCCCCTAATAAAAGTTCACCAATATTTAGTTGCTTTTGTAACAGTTTATTTTGAATGATATTATTAAGTGCAAAATCACCAATATGCATTGCCGGTTTTAGCGTTTCTTTATATCCATCAATCCAACGCTCTAATAATGCTTTTTTATTTTGAAGCTTAAATTTCTTCTCTTCGATTTGTATGAGATATCCTGTTTCTTTTAAACCATCCATAATATTTTTAATATTTCCCAACGCCACGCCTGTTTTTTTGGCTAGTGTTCTATAAGGCAATTCTAACGCAGTAGGATTTAATAGAAAATAGAATACCGCTTTTAATCCGGTTTTAGTGAATGCTCGATTGGTGTCTTGTTTTTGTTGTGTTATTTGTTTGTTGCCTTGAATATAAATCAACACGTTTTGATAATGTAAAAATGCATTCCCCGCTGTATCTAAATAGGCAATTTTTTTTTGTTTCAGATGTTCTTTTATGGCAGGATAAATTTTATTAGCAACTACTATATATGGAATATTTTGCTGCGCTTGTAAGGCTATTTCGGCCAATTGATATGCCTTAATTTCATTTTTAATGCAAGCAAAAAATCGAATATTACCTTCCGTAAGGTGTAGATCAATCCAACCATCCATATTTGGGTTATTGCCATGATGGTAGGTTGCGGTAAAACCTGTATTTACTTGCAATTGTTTTAAAGCGGGTTGTATAATATCTTTCTTGTTCATTATTAATATCTGTTCACGGGCAGTGAACAAATAAAATTAATGAACAAAATTGAATTACAAGCATTTTAATCAACATATTTTACGCATAGCTCAATTATCAAAGCTTTTTAAGCGATTAATTGGGCATTATGTCTTTAAACCACACCACAAACCTCAAAAGAAATGTTGAGCTTTTTGGTTTTAGTGTACGAAAACAAGCGCGGTTTATGGTCAATACAAATGATTTTTTTATGTTTTTTTGCTTCAGCATGCAACAACACAATTATTTATTTGGGTCTTATACGGATATAGCTTTACAGTTTTAGAGGTAAAACAACCTCAATGACAACGCAAAACCTTGAACAATTCAAATTCACAGACGAGTTTAAAGAAAAGCTCGTTTTAATGGTGGTTTATCACAATCACTCTCCAA
>CAIKZP010000178.1 GCA_903831935.1 uncultured Bacteroidota bacterium
GTGAAAAAGGAGTAGAAGTCTTTAATTTTATTTATTAAAATAATAAATTTTTGGATTTTTTAGATTCTGAATGGATTCTGGACAGATTCCTCACATCCTCTTAATGCAATAAGATGTAGAAATAATAATAGAGAAGTGTGTTTGTAAATATAAATCTATAAAATGTTTTGTATTAAATTAAAGGGGTGGTATCAAAACGGATTGTGTCTTTGGATTTGAAGGACCTCTTTGCGGTGGATGCGTTCAGAATAGCACAATAAAATTTTATAATTTCATAAATGATTGCATTGAATGTCCTTCATTAAAATGAGCAGGGTCAATTACATAATAAACAATAGTATTATTTTCTTTTACGGGCAAGGCAGTTGCTACATGGTAGTTCCACCAATTAACTAGTGATCCTGGTTGATTTTTTAAGAAAAAGCCACTAAATACCCATCCTTTATAATGTGGGATATTCCAATGGGTTAGCAATAAAGCAATGGCTTCTGCACGGTCTTCGCAATTGTGGATGTCTTTCCACAAAAAAATAGAACTTGTTTTAAAATAATCAAACAGATTATCTGCTTGCTCCTTACTCATGAAAAAGTCTTCAGTAATCTCATCTGATAAATTCGAATCGAATACTGTTTTAGACAAAATAGAAGTGATAACTATTGATTTATTTTTTGATTATAATATCCAATTGAATTGATATTCTAAAGGAGCTTTAATGCCACTGCGTTCAGCCACTTTTCTAAATCTATCTGGAAGTGCCATTAAATAGTCTCTGCCTTTCTCAGCAGCGCTATTAAGGCTGCAGATATTGCCTATGTTCCATTCCTGAATTAACGACTCCATGATATTGGTATAGTCCATACTAGTATAAACTCCTAAGCGTTGTGCAGCGTCGCTAAAATGCGACCAACTAGCGCCAATTTTTTCGCCTTGTTGACGCATAAAATGTGCAGGCATTACAATTTTTTTACGCATCATATCTTCAAAAGCCAACATCATTTCACTAGGATCTAATTCAAAAATTTTGGTTACAAAACTCTTGTAAGCTTTTGCATGACGAGCTTCATCTGCTGCAATTACGCCACATATTTTTGATAATTGTTCGTTGCCATGTTTTTTGGCAATAGTAGCAGTTCTTCTATGTGAAACATTGGTAGCCATTTCTTGAAAAGAAGTATAAACGAAATTTCTATAAGGATCTCTTGCTGTTCCAATTTCCATACCATCTGCAATTAAGTGTTGCGTGGTAATTTCCATTTGTTTCATGTTTACCCTTCCAGACAAATAGATGTATTTGTTTAATAAGTCTCCGTGTCTGTTTTCTTCGGCAGTCCACATTCTTATCCATTTGCTCCATCCTTGGGGCTCGGCTTTACTAATACCTTCAATGTCTATTAGCCAGCTTTCATAAGTTGGAAGCGCTTCTTCGGTAATAACATCACCCACTAAAACAGCCATATAATCGTAAGGTAATTCCTTACACTGCTGTTGGATTTCTTTAATTTCTTTGGTGAATTCTGGGTTATTACTTTCAGGTAAAAAATCAGAAGGTTGCCAATTGGTATCAATATTTTTTAAAAACTCTTCAATGACGCTTTCAATTTTTTGAGCCAAAAATTGCATTACTTCAATCCTAGATGGGTTCAATTGCATGCGAAAGTGGGGTTGTTTAATTCTAATTTATATTTATTTAAAGCCTAATTGGCGAAGTTAAGGGTTTAATGGTATTTAACCTTCAGCGAGTTTTAGGCCTAAAATTGGTTATTTGTTTTGTACCAAAGGATAATGGTCAATGGTTTCAAATACATTTCTCGGATCTTTTTTTAAGATAGCAATAAATGCCTTTAGAGAATCCATATAAGGTTGTTTTTGAAACATTCTATCGTGTGCAAGTATAACCATGGTATTTTGCTCATTGGTATAACCAGATTCAAATTTATCGTTAATCTTATTTGCCAATTCGCTAGCACCTTGTTTTGGACTATTGCCTTTTACCATTTCCCACTCAACATCCCAACCAATTATATTGTAACCCATTGCCGCTAATTTTTTAGCAACATTTTCACTTGTTTTAGGTCCTTTGGTTTCGGTTTTACCAGCCCAAGTATTGCGGCCTGGCAAACGAATAATTTTAACTTGAATGCCCATTTCTTTTTCGGCTCTAACAAAATCATTTACCGCACTGTCTACATGCGTATAAAAGAAATTGTAATTGTCTTTAAATGCATGCGAAAAACTATGGTTTGCCAATAAGAATTCGGGATAACTATTACGAATGCTGTCTAGTAAACGTTTTCTTCTAGGTTCAATATTATAGTGCATGCCAACAGAAAAGAAAGTTGCTTTTACGCCGGCTTCGTGAAATATTCTTTTGCAAATATTGGTTCCTGGAGGTTGAGGAGAATCATCCCAGGTTAAAAATATATAACGTTTAGAACTATCATATTTAATAGGAGTTCCAGGAACAGGTTGGGCTAAAGCCGTTTTTGAAGAATCAGCAGCGGCTGATTTGTTGTTGTTATTGTTGCAAGCAGCAAGAATAATTAAAACAATACATGCAATAAAAAAGCGAATATTCATACTATCTAGTTTTCACAAAAATAATAGGATAATGCTCCTAATCAATTAGTTATTTATGCACGAAATCTGAATAAAGAAAGCAAGTATTTATCAACGGCGATACTTATGCACAATCCATTTGGTTTTATATTAAAATTAATTTTCAAATGTATTGTTGTTATTGTTTAAAAGGGCAATGTTTTAGAACTGTTTTTTTTACTAATAAATTTTTGAATTGATATAATAAGCTTGCATTTTGTTGAATAAAAAAAAGGCTGTATCTATTTCAGATACAGCCTTTTGTATGCTTTTGTTAACTATTAATATCTATACAAGTCTGCTTTAAAAGGACCTTCTTTAGAGATACCTAAGTATTCTGCTTGTGCATCACTTAATACATCTAAAACAGCGCCAACTTTAGCAAGATGTAAACGTGCTACTTTTTCATCTAAATGTTTTGGTAATACATACACTTTGTTCTCGTAGTTGCTATGGTTGTTCCATAGTTCAATTTGAGCAAGTGTTTGGTTTGAGAAAGAATTACTCATTACAAATGATGGGTGACCAGTTGCACAACCTAAGTTTACCAAACGACCTTCAGCCAATAAGATGATGTCTTTTCCATCAATATTGTACAAATCAACCTGAGGTTTAATGGTATCTTTTGTTTGACCATAATTATTATTCAACCAAGCAACATCAATTTCAATATCAAAGTGTCCAATATTACAAACGATGGCTTTGTCTTTCATTGAACGGAAATGTTTTTCTGTAATCAAGTCTCTACAACCCGATGCAGTAACAATAATATCAGCTTCTTTAACAGCTTCAGCCATTGGTTTTACTTCAAATCCTTCCATTGCAGCCTGTAAAGCACAAATAGGATCAATTTCAGTTACAATAACCCTGCAACCAGCACCTTTTAAAGAAAGAGCAGAACCTTTACCTACATCGCCATATCCACCAACAACTGCAACTTTACCAGCCATCATAACGTCAGTTGCTCTACGAATAGCATCAACCAAAGATTCTTGACAACCATATTTGTTATCGAATTTAGATTTAGTAACAGAGTCATTTACATTGATTGCAGGAATTGGCAAAGTGCCTTTAGCCATACGCTCATATAAACGGTGAACACCTGTAGTTGTTTCTTCAGATAAACCTTTAATATTGGTAATCAATTCAGGATATTTATCAAAAACAATATTGGTTAAATCACCACCATCATCTAAAATCATATTCAACGGACGGTCTGCACCACCAAAGAATAATGTTTGTTCAATACACCAATCAGCTTCTTCTTGAGACTGACCTTTCCAAGCAAAAACACCAATACCTGCAGCAGCAATTGCAGCAGCAGCTTGGTCTTGTGTAGAGAAAATGTTGCAAGAGCTCCATTTTACTTCTGCACCCAAGGCTATTAGGGTTTCAATTAATACTGCAGTTTGAATAGTCATGTGCAAACAACCAGCAACACGCGCACCTTTCAATGGTTGTGTAGCACCGTATTCGGCACGTAAAGACATTAAACCTGGCATTTCAGCTTCAGCCAAACGGATTTCCTTGCGGCCCCAATCTGCTAAGCTAATATCAGCTACTTTGTATGGTAAGCTGAAATCAATAGAAGAAGTTAGTGTAGACATATTTATTTTTTTATGCTGCAAATGTAGTTTGATAGAATAAAATACTAGTAACTAATCTATTTTTTAGCATATAAATCCATAATTTAGTATTTTATTAGAATATAAAGACTAATTCATATGGCAAAATCAATAAAAACAGCAGATTCCACTAATGCCGTTTTGGCTTTAGATGCAAAAGACCTTGCAATCCTGCAAATTCTTCAGCAAAATGCAAGGGCCACCGTTAAAGAAATAGCCGAGAAAATACATTTAAGCACAACCCCTGTACACGAAAGAATCAAACGATTAGAAGAAACAGGCGTAATCAAACAGTACGCCACATTACTAGACCATACAAAAGTGCGCAAAGGCTTAATGGTAATTTGTTATGTGTCACTAAAACAACACAATAAAAATGCAGGTGCTAAATTTATTAAAAGCATTCAAGAAATGAATGAAGTTATTGAGTGTTATAATATTTCTGGGGAATTTGATTTTATGTTAAAAGTAGTAGCAGAAAGTATGGATGACTACTATAATTTTCATGTAAACAAATTAAGCCAAGCAGAAAATATTGGACATGTACAAAGCGTATTTGTTATGGGTATTATTAAACAAACACATGTGTTGGTACACTAAGGTGTTTTTGCAAGATTTTTTTTCTTTCGGTTGATCAAATTTTTTCTAGCCCAGTTTGTAATTATTGCGCTACTACTACCAACCACTGCACCCATTAATACATCGGAAGGGTAGTGCAAACCTAGGTACATTCTACTATATCCAACACTAGTAGCCCAAGTAAAAGCGGGCAATGCTACATACCATTTTGGGTACATTAAATAAACGCTAGTAGCAGTAGTGAAAGAAAAAGAAGTATGTCCAGAGGGCATTGATTTATTTTTCTCGTCTGTAGAAATTGGAAATACAGTACTAGGATAAGTAACAAATGGCCTATCTCTATTTACAATAATTTTAAATCCTTCAGTAGCCACCGCATTCACTGCTAAACTAGCCACCAATTGGTAAGCATTTTTTTTAAGGTGTTGATTGTTATTGATCAAACTCAATGCATACATACTAATAGGAACCGCCACACACAAGGGTTCTGCTGTATTTGAAATGGTTTTAAAAGTAATGCTATTTGGATTTTGTGGATTAATATTTTGTAATAAATTAATATCCCAATTTTGCGCATAACTGCTATTGGTAAACAATACAATAACAGATAGCAGTATTAAAATGCGAAAAAAATAAGCGGATAGTTTCATTAGGCTAAATTGGCTAAACTTTCTTTAATTGTATGAATTCTAGCAAGCGCATCAGCCTGTTTTTTTTGTTCTAATGCTACAATTTCTGGTTTAGCATTTTGAACAAATCTTTCATTCGATAATTTTTTTGTAACAGCATCTAAAAATCCTTCTTGGTGTTCGAGGTCTTTTAATAATTCTGCTTTTAAAGTAGTAGCGTCTAATTGCTTTTCGGTTTCAATAAAAAATTTATCCTTTTCAACCGCTACAACAATACTATTAGAAATGGAAGTATTGGTATAATTGATTTCAGCTGCATTTATTTGTTTAGACAGAATTGATTCAATGGCTTGATAACTACTAATATCATCTGTTTGAATAAATAATTTAATGGCTTCTTTTGGTTTGAGTTGGTTTTTGTTTCGAGCATCACGTAATGCCGAAATAACTTGTTTCAATAATTCTCCAGAAGCAGTAATGCTAGCTTTCAAAGGAGCCGCAACTTTATTTTGCTTAATACACAAATCTTCTGTTTGCTCAGCCAATAAATGATAAATCTCTTCTGTTATAAATGGCATGAATGGGTGTAAGATTTGCATCAACTCTTCAAAAAAATGTACTGTTTTTTGATAAACAGCTGCGTCAATGGGTTGTTCAAAACCTGGTTTAATCCACTCTAAATACCAACTACAAAAATCATCCCAAATTAATGAGTAAATCACTTTTAAAGCCTCGCTCAAACGGAATTGTTCCATTAATGCTTCTGATTCTGCTTTAACTGCATTTAATCTATTCTCAAACCAATTAATGGCAAATGATTGATTGGTTGATTCGTCTGCTATACTTGAATTGCTAGATTGTCTAGCATCCCACATTTTTATCAATTTTAAGGCATTCCAAAGTTTGTTATTGAAATTTCTACCTTGTTCTAATGAAGATTCATCAAATAATAAATCGTTCCCTGCAGGCGATGAAATCATAATTCCAAAACGAACGGCATCAGCACCATATTTGTCTATCAATCCTAAAAGTTCTGGAGAATTCCCCAAACTCTTACTCATTTTTCGGCCCTGTTTGTCACGTACTATTCCTGTGAAATACACGTCTTTAAAGGGTTTCCCGCCTTGGTATTCATATCCAGCCATAATCATCCTTGCCACCCAGAAAAAAATAATTTCAGGAGCAGTAACCAATGTATTGGTAGGATAATAATAATTGACTTCTTCGTTTCCTGGTTTAGACAATCCTTTAAATACTTCAAAAGGCCATAACCAACTTGAAAACCAAGTATCCAAACAGTCTTCATCTTGTTTTATATCTGCGGCAGTAAGTGGATGTTCTTGCGTTGATAATTGTGCAATGGCATCTTCTATATTAGCGGCCACTGCAAAACGACCATCTGGCGCATAATAAGCAGGAATTCGATGTCCCCACCAAAGTTGTCTGCTAATGCACCAGTCTTTAATATTCTCCATCCAATGACGGTAGAGGTTTTTAAATTTAGCAGGATGGAAATTAATTTCTTCATCCATCACCGCTTTTAGTGCTGGCTCGGCTAATTGCTTCATGCTAACCCACCATTGTAAACTAAGTCGGGGTTCTACTACTGCATCGGTGCGTTCACTAAAACCAACTTGGTTGGTGTATTCTTCTATTTTAACTAAACTTCCAGCAGCTTCCAACATTGGAATAATTTGCTTTCTAACATCTAGTCTATCAATACCAATAAATAGTTGTGCTGCTTGGCTCATCGTGCCATCATCGTTCATGGTATCAATAATTTCCAACTGGTATTTTTGACCCAATTGGTAGTCATTCATATCATGAGCAGGCGTTACTTTTAAGGCACCTGTTCCAAAATCCATTGCTACATAATCGTCTGCAATGATTGGAATTCTTCTATTAATTAAAGGAACAAATGCAAATTTTCCATGTAAATGTTTGAATCTTTCGTCATCGGGGTGTACACAAATAGCCGAATCACCCAAAATGGTTTCAGGACGAACTGTAGCAATTACAATATGTTCAGAGGTATCTGATTCGTCAATTTTATACTGGAGATAATACAATTTGCTTTGTACTTCTTTGTAAATAACTTCTTCGTCACTTAGGGCAGTTTTGGCCCGAACATCCCAATTAATCATTCGCTTACCACGATAAATATGCCCTTTTTTGTAGAGGTCCATAAATACCCCAATAACTGATTGGTAGTAATCGGGGTCCATGGTAAAAGAAGTTCTGTCCCAGTCTAAGCTGCATCCTAGTTTGCGTAATTGTTGTAGAATGATGCCGCCATATTTTTCTTTCCATTCCCAAGCATAACCTAAAAATTCATCTCTGCTTAAAGAAGATTTGGCAATACCTCTTTCGCGCAACATGGCCACTACTTTGGCTTCTGTGGCAATAGATGCATGGTCTGTACCAGGAACCCAACAGGCATTTTTACCCATCATCCTTGCACGTCTTACCAATATATCTTGAATAGAATTATTTAAACAATGCCCCATATGTAAAACGCCAGTTACGTTTGGCGGGGGAATTACAACGGTATAAGGCTCGCGTTCATCGGGCTTGCTGGCAAAATAACCAGCGGCTAACCAATGAGCATACCATTTTGCTTCAACTTCAGTAGGAATATAATTTTTGCTCAGCTCCATGCTATCAGGTACTTTATTATTAAGTGTTTGCAAAAGTAAGTAAAACCGCTGTGGCTGAAAAAGGAAAGTCTAATTAGTGATGTTTCCATTCAAAATAGGAGACCAATATTAAAATTCCAATTATGATTATTAGCGCAATCATATTCTGAAAACTGTTGTTTTTGCGCTCTTTTGTATTATCTTTTTCCATACTAACTCGATTGTTGTAAGTTACACTCAATTTCATTTTTTAGCAAGAATTATATTGGGTATGCGGTTCGCAGTAGTGGATATAGAAACAACAGGTGGTTTTCCTCAACAACACGGGATTACAGAAATAGCTATTGTATTAATGGATGGCAGTACCATTGAAGGCAAATATTCTACCTTAATCAATCCACACCAAATCATTCCCCCATTTATTGCCAATATGACGGGTATTTCAGATGCAATGGTTGCCGATGCGCCTTCTTTTAAAACAGTGGCCAAAAATATTTATACTTTATTACACGATCGAGTGTTTATTGCACACAATGTAAATTTCGATTATTCTTTTGTGAAATACCATCTAGAAACTGCAGGATTCAATTTGCAAGCCCCAAAAGTTTGCACTATCAGAACCAGTAGAAAAGTATTTCCTGGATTAAAAAAATATGGTTTAGGATATCTTACCAGAGAATTAGGCATTCAAATTGAAGGCCGACATCGTGCTGGTGGCGATGCATTAGCAACGGCTCAAATCATGCAATTGATTTTGGAAAAAGATGGGTTGCCAATTATTAAAGACATGCTTAAAAAAGAAGCAATGTTAAAAGAGCAAAATGGCGAATAAAGTTTGTGCGCTCAATTTAAATTAGTAACAACTATTTTTTTTCTAAACCCTAATCGTTTCGTTGTTAATATCTTCTATTTTTCTTTTCCGTTTCAGCCATTACATTCGCATCCCTGAAATAATCATCCGTTAATTTTCACACTATATGAGTTCGTTTGCATCAATCATTGCCGCTAAGTTAAATATCCGTATAACACAAGTTGAATCAGTCATTTCCTTATTAGAAGAAGCGGCAACCATTCCTTTTATTGCACGGTATAGAAAAGATAAAACAGGTGGGCTAGACGAAGTGCAAATTCAACAAATTCAAGACGAAGCAAAATTATTAAAAGAGTTTTCAGAAAGAAAAACTTTTATAGAAAAAACAATTTCAGAACAAGGTAAACTAACCGAGGATCTGCAGAAAAAATTAGATGCAGCAACTACTATTACTGAATTAGAAGACATTTATTTACCATATAAACCTAAAAGAAAAACCAAAGCGCAAACGGCTCGTGAGAATGGTTTAGAGCCATTAGCATTGTTAATTTTAGAACAAACAAATATTGCTGTTGTAGCTGAAGCTGAAAAGTATTTTACAGATAAAATTACTACTGTTGATGAGGCTTTGCAAGGTGCTAGAGATATTATTTCGGAACTTGTTAATGAAAATGCAGAAGTCAGAGCTAAGTTGCGCAAATTATTTGAAGACACTGCCTTATTACAAAGTAAAGTATTGGCAGATAAAGAAACAGAAGGAATTAAGTACAAAGACTATTTTGATTTTTCTGAACCAATTTATAAAATTCCTTCGCACAGAATATTGGCAGTATTGCGTGGCTTTTTAGAAGGGTTTCTTCGCATGAATATTTTACCGCTCGAAGAAACCGCACTTGAAACACTAGAAGCAATTTATATTAATGGAATGAGTGAGTCTGGCGACCAAATTAAAAAAGCCATTAAAGATGCATACAGAAGATTATTGCAACCAAGTTTAGAATCTGAATTTAGATCGGCATTAAAACAAAAAGCAGATGAAGAAGCAATCACTGTTTTTGCAGAAAATCTAAGGCAATTATTATTAAGTTCACCACTAGGAAGTAAACGAATTCTTGCACTTGATCCTGGGTATAGAACTGGTTGTAAAGTGGTGTGTTTAGACGAAAAAGGAACACTACAAAAAACAAGTTTAATATATATACATGAAGCCAATCGTTTGTATGATAGTGAATATAAAATAAAGGAATTGGTTAAGGAATTTAATATTGAAGTGTTTGCAATTGGTGATGGAACTGCCGGTCGAGAAACTGAGCAGTTCATAAAAAAAATGGACTTAAAACTACCCATTTTTTTAGTTAATGAAGACGGTGCCTCTATTTATTCTGCCTCTGAAATTGCTAGAGAAGAATTTCCAGACGAAGATATTACCATACGTGGTGCTGTAAGTATTGGTAGGCGCTTAATGGATCCATTGGCTGAGCTAGTAAAAATAGATCCCAAAAGTATTGGTGTAGGACAATACCAGCACGATGTAAATCAGTTTAGACTAAAAGAAAGACTAGACCAAACCGTTATCAGTTGTGTGAATAATGTAGGTGTGAATTTAAATACTGCTAGTAAACATTTATTAAGTTATGTGAGTGGTATAGGACCAGGCTTGGCTGAAAATATTGTAAAGCATCGTGCAGAAATTGGCAAGTTTACAGATCGTAGTCAATTATTAAAAGTGCCAAGATTAGGTGCTAAAGCATTTGAACAATGTGCTGGTTTTTGTAGAATTCAACAAGGCAACAATCCCTTAGACCAAAGTGCGGTCCACCCAGAAGCTTATGTATTGGTAGCGCAAATGGCTAAGGACCTAGGCGTGGAATTGAAAAGTTTAATTGCAAATGAATCTGCTTTAAAAAATATTGATGTAAAAAAATATACTTCAGAAGCTTTTGGCGAATTAACCATCAAAGATATTTTAAAGGAATTAAAAAAACCAGGTTTAGATCCAAGAAGTGAATTAGAGCAATTTGAGTATGCCAATATTTATAAAATAGAAGAAGTAACTGTTGGTATGATTTTGCCTGGAATGGTTACTAATATTACTCGCTTTGGTGCATTTGTTGATATTGGGGTAAAGCAAGATGGATTGGTGCATGTAAGTGAAATTTCACATAATTATATTACCGATCCAAGCGAAGTTTTAAAGTTGAATGATAAGGTTCAGGTAAAAGTAATGGAGGTTGATATAGCCCGTAAACGTATTGCGCTTTCTATAAAGCAAACCCAAGAAGGGCCTGCTAGAACTGCTAGACCTAATCGCCCAATGACTCAAAATACAAAGCCATCTGTTCCTCCTAATAAAGAAGCAGACTTAGCAGATTTAAGCGTAAATGATGCATTGGCATTACTAAAGAAAAAATTTGGGAAATAGTGGCTGCTAAACATTCTATCTAAATAATTCATACCTTGATTTTAAATTTTAATCTTATGCAAAAGTGTTTTTTGTTGATTTGTTGCTCAGTTTTATTATTAGTAGCCAATGCCCAAAACAAAGTTAATCCAGTAATTAAAGGATTTGGTACTGTGTATGAAGTGCCTTTTGCTGTAGAGAATCCAGATCCTTCTTTAAAATACAAAGTAATGTTTGATTTGGTAACAGGTTCAGAAAAGCCAGAAGTATTACTAGAAAATTTAGAGTCTGTAGCAAAACTGATTAATTTACAAGCACTAGGTGGCGTAACAGGAAAACATTTGAAAGTAATTGCTGTGTTACACGGCGGTGCTGCGTTTGTTGTAATGAATAATGAATCTTACCACAAAAAATTTGGAGTAGACAATCCTAATTTGCCATTAATTGCTGCATTGAATAAAGCTGGTGTTGAGTTGTTTGTTTGTGGCCAAACACTATTTAAAAGAAGTATCGATAGTCAGTCAGTTACGCCAGAAGTGAAAGTGGCTTTATCGGCTCTTACTACATTAACCACATATGGTTTGAAAGGGTATACAACTTTGAAGTTTTAATTAAAGTCAATTGTATGTGATTGTGTAAAATTCAATTTTTCAATTTACACAATCAATAGCATCAGCTAAAAACTAGTGCTTAATTATTTATTCTTAGAGAGTAATAATAATTGGTCGTATACAGCATTGTAACTACTGCCAATTGGAATTTCTTTTCCAGCAACCATTAATTTGGTCTTGCTAAACTTTTCAATTTTATTTATCGGCACAATAAAGGAGCGATGAACACGAACAAAGTCTCTAGAAGGTAATTTTTCTAAAATACTTTTAAGTGTCATTAAGGTTAATACTGGGGTAGGTTTAATATATAATTTAATATAATCATCAAGCGCTTCTATGAGTTCTAAATCTTTTAAATTGATTTTCATTATTTCGTAATTCACTTTTACAAAAATGGAATTCAATTGTAATTCTTGAGAACTTAAAAAGTCTATATATTCTTTTCCTTTGTAGGCTGCTTTTAAAAAACGATCGTATTCAAAAGGCTTTAACAAATAATCTACTGCATCAACATTAAATCCTTCCACTGCAAAATCTTTATAAGCAGTGGTGAAAATAACTGGAGGTTTTTCAATTAAACTTTTATAAAATTGAAGCCCATTAATATCTGGCATTTGAATATCTAAAAACAATAAATCTACTTTGTTTTGTTGCAGCCAAATTTTTGCTTCGTCGGTATTGGTAAATACTTTGTCTAATTGTAAAAATGATATTTTACCACAATATTCACTGATAAGTTGCAATGCAAGTGGTTCGTCGTCTATGGCTATACAGTGTATCATTAAATGCTTATCTCTAAATGAACTAGATATATATTGTCTTTGATGGTATTTGTTAACACGTGTTTGTCTGAATACATTAATTCTAAACGTCTTTTTACGTTGTTAATGCCAATGCCTGTGTTTTCCATCATATTGTTTTCTGATTTAACAATAGAATTGCTAGAGGTAAAAATGATTTTATTGTCTAGAGATTCAATATGAATGTTTATTTCAGATGTTGATTTAGTGCTAATGCCATATTTGAAAGCATTTTCAACAAAAGGAATGAAAAGTAAAGGGGCTATATTTTTGTTTTCTACATTTCCAATAACATCGAAATTAACAGTTGTTTTTTCTGTAAGTCTTACTTGTTGAAGTTCAATATAGTTTTTTGTAAAATCTACTTCGTTTTGAAGTGGCACAAAATCGTTATTCGTTTCTGTTAAAATATACCGCATTATAGAAGAAAGTTTCATGACTGCTGGTGCAGTCTTTTCGCTTTTAACTATTGCTAATGAATAAATATTATTCAAAGTATTAAAAAAGAAATGCGGATTAATTTGAGATTTTAAAAAAGATAATTCTGTATTAAGTTTTTCGCTTTCTGTTTCCTTTCTATGTTCTTCTGTTTTTAACCAGCGTTGAATAACTGCCACACATGTTCCAACAGTAAATACCATAAAGAAAATGGCCATATTAAAAGGTTCTACCAAGGGGCGCTTTCTGCCTTGCCAATTTCTTCCTGTTGTATTTGGTAATGACGGCCTTTGGAAAGTTCTAATTTCTGGTGGCGCAACAATTCCGGCAATGTATTTAGGGATGATTAAGAATAATACTAAACTAGAAATTACAGCCGTAATATATAGAAACCATTTTTCTTGCATTAGTAGTTTTGGAATCAATATTTGTGTGTTCAAATAGTAAAACACTACTAAAAAAACATTGTTACAAACAATTGAAGCAAACATATGGTCGCTCATGGTATACTGCGAATCCAACATTCTAGGAAAAAAAACCAAATAGGGTAGGGTAAAAAAACAAACCCAAGCGGCAACATGCGCAATTACAGAAACGATATTTTTATTCTTGGTTATCAATTGTATTTGCTTTTCTTAAATTTAAACAGAATAATCTGATATTCAAATTTATCTTGAGTTTAGGGGCTTTTTTAAGAATATGGGTGAAAACTACCATGCTATCGGTGAAAGTTTGTAAACCGGCAGTTTATTTATTAATCAGTTGACTATAAAGGTGTTGGATTAGGCCATCCGCTAGTCCGATTTTTGGAACATATATTTCGTCGGCATCAGCCCAGCGCATTACATTTATATAAATTTGAAGTGCTGGAACAATAACATCTGCCCGGTCTTCCCTTAATTTATAGATATTTATTCTGTCTTCAATTGAAAAACTAGCAATTTCTTTATAATAGTCTTTCAATAAGTCTATAGTAAGTGGTTTGCCATCTTTTTTCTTACTTAATGAAAAAACTTTATTAATATTTCCACCTGTACCTATGGCCACAATTTTTTTATAACCCTTTGTTTTTAGTTTGATGTATTCTTTTATTTCATTCCATTTAGAATCGTCTACCATCTCTTTTAAAATTCTAATGGTTCCTACATTAAAGGATTCTTTAAAAATGAGTTTTCCTTCTGCAAAAAATGTAAGTTCTGTACTTCCGCCACCAACATCAATGTATAAATAACTATGGTCAGTATCCATTTGTTCTGCAACATGGTTTTCGTAAATTAAAGTAGCCTCAAATTCGCCACTGATTATTTCAATGTCTAATCCTGTTTCCATTTTAACTTTACGAATAATGTCTTGACTATTTCTTGCGTCACGCATAGCACTTGTGGCACAAACTATGGTATTTGTAACACCGTATGCATTAATCAAATGGCTATATGCTTTCATGGTCTGCAATATCATGCCACGTTTTTCTTTGGAGATTTCACCTTTTTCAAATACATCAAATCCTAAGCGTAAGGGTACGCGTACTAAATTTAATTTATTAAACTGTAGTTTTCCTGTTTTATCATCGCTTAAATCGGCAATCAATAATCGCGCTGCATTACTTCCTATATCTATTGCCGCTAACCTCACTTATTGGGATTGTTTTTTTGATTAAATATTGGTAGGTTTCAATTTGAGACCTGATTCTCTTTTTTCCAACGGAAGGTACATAGTTGTTGCTTAATTCATTGTTTAGAATTCTAGCTTTTACATTGTCTCTTAATTGAATGTGGATAATATCCTTTAACTCGGCTTGTAAATTGGGGTTTGTAATGGCTATCGCTGCTTCTACACGGTGGTCGAGGTTCCTAACCATCCAATCTGCGCTAGAAACAAACATTTTCTCTTTTCCTGCATTATGAAAAATCATCACCCTAGCATGTTCTAAATATTCATCCACGATACTAATGGCGCTTGGTTGTTTTTTGAATTTTTTATTTTCAATGATAGGGCAAAATATTCCACGAACAATCATTTTAATTTCTACTCCAACATTGGCCGCTTCATATAATTTTTCAATCAGTTGTATATCGCTTAATGAATTTATTTTTAAAATAATGGAAGCGGGCTTGCCTAATTTTGCGGCTTTAATTTCTTTGTTAATTAAAACAATTATTTCCTTGCGCATATTGTCTGGGCAAACCAATAATGTTTTGCAAGCTATAAGTGGAATATTTCCGTTCTTCCAATTTTCTAAGTATCGGAATATTCGGTTAATATCAGCCATTACATTCCGATTGCTTGTTAACAAACAATGGTCTCCATATACTTTAGAAGTACTTTCGTTTAAGTTTCCAGTACTTACAAAACCATATTGAATTGTTTTATTTCCTTTGCGTTTTTTTATAATACATAATTTAGCATGTATTTTTATTTTTGGAACACCAAGTAATACTTTAACACCTTCCTCTTCTAGTATTTTTTTCCATTCTAAATTAGCTTCTTCGTCGAATCTGGCTTTCAATTCTAACATCACTACCACTTCTTTTCCATTCCTTGCTGCATTAATTAGTGCATTAATCACTTTTGAATTTGCGGCTAATCGGTAGGCTGTAATTTTAATAGAATTTACATCTGGATCCATTGCAGCTTCCCTTAATAAATCGATTACAGCATTAAAAGAATGGTAAGGAAAATGAAGTAGTAAATCTTCTTTGATAATTACATCCGTAACGCGCATAGTACTCTGTAACGCAGGATGGGTAAAGGATGGACGTCTAGTGCTTTGTTTGTGAAACACATTAGGGAAGTCCATGAAATGTCTGAAATTATGTATGCGTCCTCCTGGTATAATATTGCTTTTTCTATTTAAACTTAATCGACGGATTAAATATTCTAATAGCCCTGCATCCATCTCTTTGTCATAAACAAATCTTACAGGTTTTCCTTTACGTCTGTTCTTTAATCCCTTTTCAATCTTCTCAACAAAACTTGTGCTTACGTCATTATCAAGGTCAATTTCAGCGTCTTTGGTTACTTTAAAAACATGCGCCTCAAAATGATCGAATTCAAAATAAGAAAATATATAAGGAAGGTTAAATCTTACAATATCTTCTAATAATATAATTTGACTTTCTCCTGCTTTGGCAGGTAATTGAACGAACCTTCCTACCGCTTTAGCAGGCACTTCTATTAATGCATATTTTTGTTTATAGGCTGTATCTTTCTTAGACATCACAACGCCTAAATAAATGCTCTTGTCGCGCAAATAGGGAAGTTGTGGTAAACTTTCTACCATCAAGGGAATAATATTTGATCGAACTTCTTCGTCAAAATATTTTCGAACAAAATTTTGTTGTTCTTTTGAGAGATGCTTTTCGTCAACTAAAAAAATCTTTTCTTTTTTTAATTCTTTTAAAATCCCATCCCAAATTCTATTGAACTCATTTTGTTGTTGTAGTACAATGGTTTGAATCTCATCAATAATAACTTGTGGGTCATCTTCTAAATGCATATTTAAATTCTTGCGTTTTTCAGCATATTCCAACATGCGTTTTAAAGTGGCTACACGAACCCTAAAAAATTCATCTGAATTATTAGAAAATATTCCAAGAAATCTTATACGTTCCTTTAATGGCACAGAGGGGTCATTTGCTTCTTGCAAAACCCTGGCATTAAAACTCAACCAACTAATATCTCTTTGTATGAATTGTTTTTTTGCCATATCACTAGAATCGATTAATTCAAATTTATATAAGACTTTGAATTTCTAATATTAAGTTTATGCTAATAATTGGGTAGCGTTTTATTGCTTGATTTGATCAATAATGCCAGTAGTTGAAAAGCCTGTTACAATTGGGTTTATTACTACTTTACCACCATTGGCAATTACTTCTTTAGATCCAACAATTTGTTCAATAGTATAATCGCCACCTTTTACAAGCGTATCAGGTAATA
>CAIKZP010000179.1 GCA_903831935.1 uncultured Bacteroidota bacterium
AATAAAAAAAACAATTGATAATGGATTTGATCAAAAAACTTTTGTTCTTACAAAATTACTAGGGAATGATTTTCCATCATATACTGCTAGCAAAGCAAATATAGATTTGCCCGATTCAATTAAAAAGCAAGTAACACAAAGATTACAGAGCGGTTTTAAAAATACCATTGGTTGTGCAGGCGCTTCATTTATTGAAGCATTAGAAAAGCAATCTCATCAATTAGGAAAGCATTGGAATGAAGCTGTTACAAAGGTTCAAAACAACACACCAGTAGTTGTGAATTGCAAAGATGCAGCGGCTGTTTATCAGGCAATAAATTCCAAATCATCAAATTTGCAAATTGTGTTAACAGGAACGAATTATTTGTTTGACCATCCTATTAATCTTATCAATCATACAGCAATTAGTAGCCTAAAACAACATATACGTTTTCAAACAAATAGCAGTTTGCCTTACCTGTTTAAAGTTGCTGCAAACAAAAGATTCGAGTTGTTAAATTGTATGATTGATGCGAAGGGTTTACAAGCCAAAGAATTTATTATGGCCGACAGTTCGGGTGAATGTATCCACTTTATAATTGCCATAAAAAATTGTAAAATTTCTAACTTAACAAATAATAGTTTTATTAAATCAGGAAGGTCTTCTTATGCAGATTCAATTAGTATTCATCAAACTATTTTTAGTGCTAATACAACCACTTTATTTTGTATGAATGAAGAACCAGAGAAGAAAGGATATTATAATGTAGAAAAATTAATCATTAACGATTGTGTTATTGAAAACCAACATGGAATGATACTTGGTTTATATCGAACAGGTGTTGATGAAAGTACAATGGGGCCAAAACTATTCTTTACCAATAATCGAATTACAAATAGCATTCATAACGATGCTATGCTTGATCTTTTTGGGGTACAAGCGTCTTTGCTACAGGGTAACCAGTTTATTAATGTAAATCCTAATAATACAATTGTTCGATATACAGATAATGTAAGAGGAAAACATTTGCAACAAAATAATAGTTTGCAAAAATCAGGTAAGATAGAAGAGAACAAATTTGTTACGAACTTATAATGATTCTAATCAAACAATTAATGGTGTTATATTCAAATATTAAAAACAGCCAGCAATGAATTTTAAAATGAATAAAATTATTAAAAGCATAATATTCTTTATGATGTTAACGGCTAACACAATTATTGGATTTTCGCAAACTTCCAAAGAAGCGCCAATTGATATTTATTTATTAGTTGGCCAGTCTAATATGGCAGGACGTGGTATAATAACAGAACAGTATGCAAACGAGCAAGATCCGCGCGTATTAATGTTTAATCAACAAAACCAATGGGTAATAGCAAAACATCCTTTGCATTTTGATAAACCAAAAGTAGTAGGTGTAGGGCCAGGCTTGTCATTTGGAATAGAAATGGCAAAGGTTTCAAAAAAGCATATTATTGGTCTTGTGCCATGTGCAGTTGGTGGTACAGGTATTGATAAATGGAAAGAGGGTGCTTACGACTCCGCTACCAAAACACATCCCTTCGATGATATGGTAATTAGAATTAAAGAAGCCATGAAAACTGGAACCGTTAAAGGAATTATTTGGCACCAAGGAGAGACTGATAGCAACCCTTTACTTGCACCATCGTATATTTCGAAACTTAAAATTTTAATAGAAAAATTGCGTGTATTGGTTAACGATCCAAAATCGCCATTTGTAGCTGGTAAGCTAGGAAGTTTTAAAGAAGCCAATAACCTCATTAATATTGAACTTGAAAATTTACCCAATCAAGTACCTTATACCAGTCTTGCTATATCCGAAGGATTGGTACCCAACCCCGATATTACTCATTTCGATTCGCCATCGGCAGAATTATTGGGAAAACGCTTTGCACAGAAAATGAAATTGTTACAGAAGGAGTTGAAGACAAAATAGTTGCCATTTATTTTTTTATAGTAGCTGATTTTATTACAAGTAGATAAATCGTCAGCTATATGCTTAAAATTTATTAGCTACTAATTTATAGAGTTTAATTACTAAATTACCATCTATGAATTTTAACCTAACACAACAACAAATTCAATCTTACCAAGAAAACGGGTTTCTATTGGTAGAGAATTTTTTAAATGAAATGGAACTTGCCTTTTGGCGCGAATCTGTAACCCAAGCAATACATGAGCGAGGCGGCAAAAAATGCCAGGAAGCGATGCAAAGATTGGCGAAGACGATGGTATAAACAAAGACAGCGATTATTATGGTAAAGTATTTGATCAAATGCTAAACCTATGGCAAACAAACAATGCCGTAAAAAAAATCATGCTCGATGAAAATATAGGAAAGATGGTAGCAGACCTAGCAGGTTGGGAAGGCACAAGAATTTGGCACGACCAGGCTTTAATAAAACGTCCTTGGGCCAATCCTACATCCTGGCATTTAGATACGCCTTTTTGGTCTTTTAGTGACAAACGTGCAATGTCTATTTGGGTGGCATTAGATGATGCTACTTATGAAAATGGATGTTTGTATTTTATACCCGGTTCTTATCATACCACTACTTTTGAAAATCCTGGCATTGGAAAAAATATGGATGCGGTTTTTGATTTCTATCCGCAGTTTATTCAATCGAAATCGTTAGCAGTGCCCATGAAAGCGGGAAGCTGCTCCTTTCATAACGGGTTAACGATTCATGGTGCAGGAGCTAATATGACCAATGGTTTCCGCAGGGCAATGACCTGTGCTTATATGCCCGATGGCGCGAAGTTTAATGGAACAAAAAATATTTTAACGGATGAGCAAGTCAATAAATTAAAAATAGGCGACTTGCTAAATGATGAAATACAAAATCCGTTGATTTATTCTAATGCTAAAAAATTGTAATGATGAAGTTGTTAATGCAATGGACTTATTTAAGTTGTTAGCCAATGGGTGTCAATTTTTTTATGAAGGATTTATTATTAAAGAAACTGGTTTATTAATTCATTAAATTATAGCGCCTGTATTGCTTTCAAATAACTTTTATTCACTCACAGCAAATACCGATGATACCCTTCCTAGTATCAAGGGAAATTTTGTAAAACTATTCCCTGATTTATCTTGGATATATTCTAACGAGGTCCATTTGCTGATAGCGCCAGTATAAGGATCAAAGCGATTTAATTTCCATTTGCCTTTAACTGTAACGTTGGTATTGATTGCATTTTCAGTTGAATTTGTAAAAAAATAAATCTGCATTCCATTCATTACTTTATGGATATAAGAAAACATACCAGTGGTGTTATTTTTTTCATCTAATGGATCGATTGAAGTGTCATATAAATTTTTAACATCCTGAATCACCACATCTTCCAAAGGGGTCATGGTATGCAATACTATTTCGAGTCTTTCTTGGGTAGCAACAGGAAGATAAACGGCCATCCCATGTAGCTTGTTTTTTTGTTGGTGTTCAGTATTAGGAAGGTTTATAGGATCTACTCCAAAAATCTTTGTTATCATTCCAACTATTTCTTTATCCCTACCTATTTCAAT
>CAIKZP010000180.1 GCA_903831935.1 uncultured Bacteroidota bacterium
CTCTAAATTCCTCCAAACTTTTCTTTTAAACTTTCTTAAGATATTTGGCCAGCACCTTTCTCGCCTTTTGAATATAATGAAATATGCGTTTTCTTTATATCACTTTAGTTTCTAATCGTTGAGGGTTCTCGGCCTATTCGTATTCTTTCACCTGAATCTGAAGGTGCAAAGGAATTCTTCAGATATTAGCAAATACTATTTCACTTTACCTTCTTCTAAAGTCCCTGCTTTAAATTTTTATGAGAACAATTGTTTGAAAGAGACTTTGTTAACTTTTATTAGCTTTAACCCTTTTTTTTTTGTACTTCCTAAACTTATTATGGTTTTTCTTCTTCTTCTTCTGCAATTTCTTTGAATAATATTGGAGCTTAGGCTTTCATCGAATTTAAATGCTATTCTCTTTCCAAGATTTATAACAAATTAGATTACTTAATGGGATCAGGCAAACCTTCAATTATCCATTGGTGAATAAGAGCTTCTACTGGTGTAATTCTCTTATCTGGGTCCCACGTTAGACATTATTAAACAAACTATAAAATACTTATTATCACAATTGCTACATCCACAAACGTTTCTCCAGCATATTTCAACAACGCAGAAAGTGGTTTCGCCCCAATTTCTCTCACTTTTCCTTTATTTGTCTGAAAATAAATCGGTGTATAGTAATCTTCAAAGTACTATATTCTTTTGGGACTCCTCTATATAATTATGAAGAGAAAATAATGTTGATACTTCAAGCAAAGATCGATCAGGCAACCCCAATACTTCCATCATCATACTCAAATGATCCTTCTCACTCTCACTGGGAAATAGTGGAGTCCCGATATATAATTCAGCCATTATGCAACCAAAACTCCACATATCGATTGATGTTGAGTAAGGCACTCCGAAAATTATTTCTGGTGCCCTGTAAAAGCGACTTTAAATATAAGAATATAAGGTTTCTGATTGATAACAACTAGACCCAAAATCAATAATTTTGATTCCTGACTTATTTGGCTCCTTCAAAAGAATGTTTTCTGGCTTTAGATCACAGTGGATTATTTACTACTTTTCAAGAAAAAGAAGCCCTATTCAATATTTATTAAATGGAGGGGAACCTTAAAGTAGTTATATTGCAAACCTTCTTATTAAATCGAGTGAAATACCGTTGAATCGATTTAGTTTGAGAAACTAGTATAAGTTGATATCGAGTATTTCAAAGATGATACACTAATATATTATACTTTCATATTGTTCATTACCACATGGTTTCTGAATAATAAATAATCCTTACGATATTATACGCATCAATGATCTGTACGAAAGTTTTTTACAAACCCTAGATCCCATATTTAAGGGACTTCCTTTTTCTTTGGCTGAAGAAAATATTCAAAGTAGAAGTAGGGGTAATTTGTTAATGGCTATCTCTAATAAATTTGGATACATTTTATTAAACACTTCTAATAAAAGTGAATTGGCAACTGGTTACGGAACCTTGTATGGAGATATGGCTGGCGGATTAGGCGTATTAGGTGATTGTTACAAATTACAAGTGTATGCGCTGGCAAATTACATTAACAGACACCGTGAAATTATTCCAACCAATATTATTGATAAAGCGCCTAGTGCAGAATTAAGACCTAACCAAAAAGACAGTGATAGTTTACCAGACTATGCAGTGTTAGACCAAATACTATATCAATACATTGAAAAAAGACAAGGTCCTGCAGAAATTAAAGCACTAGGTTTTAATGCAGCATTGGTAGATAGAACCCTTAAAATGGTTAACACCAATGAATACAAGCGCAACCAATTTTGTCCTATCATTCGCGTTTCTCCCAAAGCTTTTGGGGTGGGCAGAAGGGTACCAATTGTAGGAAAGTATTTGAGTTAGTATGCAAATTAATCGTGCATCACCATTAAGGGTAAATGGCTGTGAAACGCTAATTTTTTGGTATGACTCTTTTTAAATAAACTATCAAAGAATCCGTGTTTTTTAGGCATTGTAATGATTAAGTCAATTTTATTTTTTTCGGAAAATAAATTTATACCTGCAGTAAAAGATTCGTTTTCTATAAAATGATAGGTAGGAGAAAATTCTTTTAATAGCCTATCTAAAATCATATTTTCGAAAGAATGGTCAATTACATGTTTAGACGGTGTATTTACATGTAGCACGTGTAATTCCGCACCTGTAATTTCTAAAAGTTTGGTTAATGGCTTCATGGGTGTTGTTTCTTCTACTTGTTCAAAATCGCAAGCCAACACTAGTTTATTAATTTTTTCGAAAACCGAATTTGGTGGCACTATAATTACGGGTAGTTTAGAATGTTGCGAAACGCTTACAGCATTACTTCCTATTAGAGTTTCTGTTACGGCCCCTCCGCCTGTAATGCCCATTACCACTAAGTCTGCAGACACTGCTGCACAGAGTTCATTAATGCCTCCTGTTAAAATATTGTACTCACTAAAAGTATCAATTTGAATATCCTTGCTATCTAAATGTTCTAATGCTTTTTTCGCTTGCGTTAAACCTTCTTGACTACTTTTTTTCATTAAATCAATATCTAGTAGTTGCACGGTTGGCACCATTGGGTCTACACTAACTGGTGCTTGGTAAGCATTATACAGTACAATACGATTAATACTGTACTGCTTTGCTAATGCCAATGCATAATTACTAGCATTGGTAGCTGTTGCAGAAAAATCAATTGGAACCAATATCGTTTTCATGAGAATAGTATTAAGGAGTTGATTGAAATTTGTTCTCTAAAATTAATTCAATCAAATACCTTAATCTATGATATAAATCAGCAATTAAAAGGTATTATATAAACATAAAAACTGAAGTACCGTAAAATTGAATTATTCGGTGTGCTATTTTAATAGAAAGAGGCGGTACCAAGCATTTGATACCGCCTCTTTGAAATTTATAATAAAAGTTCTTACATATTTTCAATAATGCCTGCAATGCCTTGTCCACCGCCCACACAGGCTGTTACCATGGCATATTTTTTTTGCAATCTTTTCATATCATTTAAAACTTGTACGGTTAATTTACAACCGGTACAACCCAATGGATGACCAAGTGCAATAGCGCCTCCATTGATGTTTACAATTTCTGGGTTTAAACCTAATTCACGAATAACCGCTAATGACTGAGAAGCAAATGCTTCATTCAATTCAATTAAATCTATATCGGCCAAATTCATATTGGCCTGTTTTAATACTTTAGGAATAGCCGCAATAGGACCAATGCCCATTAATCTTGGCGGAACACCTGCAGAAGCACAATTAACTAATCGGCCTATTGGTTTTAATTGTAATTCAACCATCATTCTTTCACTCATAACAATTACAAAAGCAGCGCCATCACTGGTTTGTGAAGAATTACCTGCTGTTACCGAACCGCCTATTGCAAATGCTGGTTTTAGTTTAGCCAATACTTCTGCAGTGGTATCTGCACGAACGCCTTCATCGGTATCCACCACATAAGAGCGATTGGCTTTTTTACCTTTTTCGTTGATATACGTTTCTTCTACAGTAATGGGTAAAATGCCTGATTTAAAATATCCTTCTTGAATAGCTTTGTTTGCTTTTTGGTGCGACAAAACAGCAAAGGCGTCTTGGTCTTCTCTACTTACTTTAAATTCATTTGCTACCGCTTCGGCCGTTAATCCCATACTTAAATAATAATCGGGATCATCTTTGGCTATAGAATAAGCAGGTACTGTTTTCCATCCTGCAGTGGGCACCAAACTCATGCTTTCTGTTCCGCCTGCAACAATACAATCAGCCATGCCGGATCTAATTTTTGCAGTAGCAAGTGCAATACTTTCTAACCCACTTGCACAATACCTATTAATGGTAAAACCTGCAACGTCTATACCCAATGCACGAGCAGAAATGATCCTACCAAATTGTAAACCTTGTTCTGCTTCTGGAACAGCATTACCTACAATTACATCGTCTACTCGTTTTGGATCTAATTGCGGAATAGTGGCTACTAATCCTTTAATTACTTCCACCGCTAAATCGTCTGGACGAAAAAATCTAAATCCACCTTTTTTACTTTTGGTAACGGCTGTACGGTAACCTGCAACGATATACGCTTCCTGCATGAGAATCATTTTAATCTACCCAAATGTAGGTAAAATTAAAATAAAAGTTGTTTATGCAACTATTATTTTTTGGTAAGTTTTGGGTTTTAGGGTGTTTGAAACCCCTGCTTTATCTTTGCCCTATGTTATACACTACCCTTCGCAATTTATTGTTTCAGTTTCCGCCCGAAGAAGTACACTATTTTTCAATGAACCTATTAAAAAAAGCCTGTGCTTTTGGGCCTTCGCGTGCCATCATTGAAAAACAGTTTTGTGTGAAGGATACAAGTTTACAGAAAACAGTTTTTGGTTTGAATTTTACCAATCCTGTTGGCTTAGGTGCTGGCTTTGATAAAAATGCGGCTTATTTAAATGAATTGTCTTGTTTGGGATTTGGATTTGTTGAAATAGGAACCGTGACCCCATTGGCGCAAAACGGCAATGATAAACCCAGACTATTTCGTTTGCCTGCAGACAAAGCACTGATTAATCGAATGGGCTTTAATAATGAAGGTGTAGTGGCTATTAAACAAAAGCTAGCCAATTGGAATAATCAAAAAAACAATACCCAATTAATTGTTGGAGGTAATATTGGAAAAAACAAACTAACCCCCAACGAATTAGCATGGAAAGACTATGAAATTTGCTTTGAAGGCTTGTTTGAAGAAGTAGATTATTTTGTTGTGAATGTTAGCTCTCCAAACACACCAGGATTACGCGAATTACAAGAAAAAGAATCTTTGAAAAAGATCTTGATGCAACTACAAAACATTAACCAAGGAAAAGCAAAACCAAAACCTTTGTTGTTAAAAATTGCACCCGATTTAACACAAGAACAATTAGACGATATTGTTGCCCTTTCTTTTGAAACCAAGCTTGATGGACTGGTTGCAACCAATACCACCATTAGTAGAGCGCATTTACAAACACCTACAGATACTATAAATGCAATAGGTGCTGGTGGTTTAAGTGGCAAACCTGTTACCAATCGAGCTACTGAAGTAGTACAATATTTATCCACCAATACCAATGGTCAAATACCCATTATTGCAAGTGGAGGAATCTTTAATGGCTTTGATGCAAAAGAAAAAATAAATGCTGGTGCTAGTTTAATTCAAGTATGGACAGGCTTTGTTTATGAAGGCCCTTCAATTGTAAAAAACATTTGCAAAACACTGGCTAAAACTGGAATCTAAAACTTCCAAATATGC
>CAIKZP010000181.1 GCA_903831935.1 uncultured Bacteroidota bacterium
AATTTTGGCGCTGCATCTGCAATTGCAGAAATGATTTTACAGTCCCAAAATAATGAGATTAATTTATTACCCGCTTTGCCTCAAGCTTGGGGCGAAGGGTCTATGCATGGATTACGTGCTAGAGGTGCCTGTACGGTTAATCTAGATTGGTTTGCAGGAACATTAACTAAAGCAAGCATACAATCTAGCAAAGGTGGTACTTATCATATTCGCTATAAAGGAATTACAAAAACAGTTACACTCAAAGCCAATCAAACGATTCAATTAAATAATCAGCTTAATTAATTTGATGCTACTAATAATTTATAAATGAAACAGAGTATTGCTAATATAGTTGCTTTTTTATTTGTGCTGAATGCTGTTGCGCAAAACAATTCAAGTGTCAAACTGAATGTCAATTGGTCGAAGCAATTGGCACAACACGATATGGTATGGAATGAAATTCCTAAGGATTATTTTGCTGGTGCTTTTGTAGGCAATGGATTATTAGGAACTATTTTATTTAAAGACGATCAATTAGCAAATACCTTGCGTTTTGAGATTGGCAGAACGGATGTGTTTGATCATCGAACAGCTTCTCCTAGTGCATATGAAACAAGTAGGGTGCCCATTGGTCAATTATTATTAACGCCAGTTGGTAAAATTTTAAAAATACAATTACGTACAGATTTATGGAATGCAGAAATTAGAGGAGAGTTAACTACAACAGCAGGCACTTTATCATTTAGGTGTTTTATTCCTTCTGCAGAAGAATTAATTATTGTAAATACTAAGTCAACAGGAAATGAAAACGGCGCTAAATTTTCATTAAGGCCGCAGTTAGCGCAAAGTGCCAGATATATTGCAAAGCATGCAATGAATTTAGAAATGAATGTTGCGTATGAACAGAATCCGCCAATAAAAACAGAAAAAATTGAAGGCATAGAAGCGTTTACCCAACCACTTTTAATGGGCGACGATTATGCAACTGCTTGGTCTGATCAACAAAAAAATGCAAACGAACATACTGTATTAGTTACCGTTGCCAATAGATGGGGAAAATACAGAAAACATGCTGCAGGTTCTGCAATTGATGCAGTAGCAACCATTAAAGCTGGTCAAAAAAAATCAATGATAACAATGGAAACCGAACATAGAAATTGGTGGCACCATTATTATCCAGCAAGCTTTGTAAGTTTTCCAGAGCCACGGTTAGAAAGTTTTTATTGGATTCAATTATACAAATTAGCAAGTGCTACACATCCTAATAGACCTGTGATTGATTTATTAGGTCCATGGTTTAAGCCTACTGCATGGCCCTTGGTTTGGATGAATTTAAATGTGCAATTAACCTATTATACTTTTGGCGTTACCAATCATACAAACCTTGAAGATAATTTATACCAATTATTAGACAGGCATACACAACAGTTAATCAACAATGTTCCCAAAGAATTTCAAAATGATTGTGCAGGTGTTACTAACCCAGTAGGCTACGATGATTTATACAACCCCATTTTTATATCGGAGGATAAAAACAATACCCATGAACTAAATATTATTGTGTTACCATGGTTAATGCAAATGTATTATTTGCACAACCAACGTACAATGGATACCGTTAGATTAAGAGAAAAAATTTATCCATTAATGCGACGAGCATTTAATGTGTACATGAGAATTCTTTATTTGGGCGAAGATGGGCTTTATCATATTCCGTATACCTATTCAGACGAGTATGGAAGTGCCAAAGAAACTAGTTTAAATATCGCATTGGCTAGTTGGGGATTTAAAACATTAATTGCAACGGCT
>CAIKZP010000182.1 GCA_903831935.1 uncultured Bacteroidota bacterium
AGTGCTTGAGCAATTGATTGAACATGCTGCAAGTATTGTGGCTGCTATTAAAGATTAAATGAAAACGTAATTAGTGTCTATTGCTTTCAGTTTTTGAAAATTACTTTGTCTAATTCTAATCGGCTTGAGCGTATATAATAAATGATTGGTTTTTTACGATAGTATTTTTTAATAATATGGTTGAAATTAATAGGCCCTTCCAATAGTGTCGCAAACCGCTTTTAATAATGATAACCCATCATTTCTGTCTTGCCCTTTTTCCCACATCATAATACCATTGGCCATTGATTGGGCAAGTTTTGCTTTAAGCTTTACAGTGGGTATTCCATTATAATAAATAGTATAGTTTGTAAACCCGCCGGCACTTACTACTGCAGAATCTAACATAGCAGATCCCAATCCACTTGTAATGGTGTTATAGGTTAAAACGGTTCCAGTTTGTGTAATACCACTAGGTCTTCCATAAGCAGGAATACCCAAAACGGCTTTAGTAGCAGGCATACCTCTTGTATTAACCCAATAATTCAAACAAGTTTGCGCCAAAGCCAAATCACTATGGTGTTTAAATGGAACTGAAGTATTAAAATCATCATAAGCCATGATATTAAAAAAGTCTACCGTATTGTTAGTCCATAAAGTACTGCTAATGGCATCGCGAATTACACCTGTATATTTACCAGCTGTAATAGCAGCAGATAGGTAATACCTAGCGCCTGAATGACAACTATCACTTAGTTCTTTCATAAATGCAGCATAGGAAATATCAGTACCATCATCCGTTCTTGGAAACTCCCAATCAACATCTACCCCATCCATGCCGTAGACTCTTACTACTTGCATAATATTTTTCACAAATGAATTTCTTCCAGTAGCAGTAGTAGCCATGTTTTTAAAATCAGCAGCAAGACCCGAAATACTTATGAATACTTTCGAATTATTAGCTTTTGCTTTTGCGGCAACAGCAATTAAAACAGTTGAATTTGCAACTGTCAATCCTCCGGTTGCTGTTATATTTGCGAAGGCATAATTCACCACATTACACATCCTAAATTTCTGGTCAGTGATGGTAGCGGGATCTCTATAACTAGGAAAATATCCAACAACATAAAACCCAAAAGGCGTTGGCGGACTTATCGTTTCTCCCGCCGTTGGAGGTAGCACTACTGTTGTAGTAGCTTGATCTTTTTTGCTACAAGCAGCAAGTATGAGTATCATTCCAAATAAAATGAGATGCCTATGTTTATTGCAAATATTTTTCATCCTCACAAAATAATAATTAAAAATAAACTAGATTAAAAATGAACTAGTTTTTTATTGTTGTAGGAATATTATTTCCCGATACAAAAAGTAATTAAATAGCTAAAACGCTTTGTTTACAAGGATTTATGAAATATCAATACTTTTGAGGTACAAATAAGGTGCAATTATTTAAGTATTTTAGATGAAATATAAAAAACAGGTCTGTAAAATGAATTGAATCAAAATTATTCTTTGACACCTGATGAAAAATTAATGCGGGATGCAGAATATAAAAGGGCATATGTTGTTTTTTTAATAAATTTTAGATAAGGTGTTAATGTTCATATTTGGTCGGTTTCTACCTATTTCGACACAATTACGCCACAAATCAGATTTAAGTGGCAAGAATGTTTTTTCATTATTATTTCTGAAATACCTATAAAAGAATTGTAAAGGTTATGGGAATCTAAAAATGTTGAAAGACAAAGGGAGCCGGACTTCTCATTTTTAAACTATATTAGTATATTATTTATACTTAAAAATTATACCTATGAATCTTTCAAAACTACTTCTTTGTATTTTGACATTCACAGTAATAATTATGGTTTCCTGTCAAAAGGAACAATTAGACCGAAAAGATCAGTTAGAAAACCAGACAAATGCTATCGAACGGCAACAATCACACAATGCCATTGATGCCATTACCAAACAGTATTCTTCTATGACATTCTCGTCTAAAACAAAATTTGATGAAGTTGTTAAATTGCTTGATTTTGACGATGTATCTGTAGTGCTTCGACCTTCGCTTTCAGCACTTATATTGATACATTTAAATAAAAATGATGCAGACAGTAGGAAGCGGTATCTGGCAGTTTCTTTTCCCAATTCAAAAAGTGACAATTTTTATCACTTTGAGGGTATTTATTCTAGCAAAGATTTAAGCTTTATTAAACAAGCAATTACAACAAACCGTATCGAAAAAGGAAACATTGTGACACTTCGTCTTCTCAATCAAAAACCTTTAAAAGAATGGGACGCATCAGGAACAAATACTGTTGCACGCATAGCTATACCGAAAAGTCTTCTTACTCCAAGGCAATTTGCGATGGTAAAGGGAGGGATTCAATCGATTACGACAAATTCAGTGCAAGAACCTAAAGTTAATTTAGTAAACGTAGTGACCGTTTGCATTGATTATTATTGGGTGGAATATGACGCTGAAACTGGTGAGATTTATTCAACCACGTATTTATACCAAGATTGCACAGACTATGGTGGTGGTGGTGGTGGTGATGGTGGTGATGAGTATTATAATAGTGACGTTTATAGAACTAAAACTTTTTTTGATGCTAGACCTGCAGGAACGGGGGATAATGCACCGAAAGTAATAGGTCAAGCTGATTTTCAAGGCGCAGTTGGTCTTTTTCGAAGTATAATTGTAAATTCTATGATACCTAATATTCCTTCAGATACTTACTGGATTTACACACAAACATCTATAACTAATCATTTTAATAATGCTCCACCAACATCTTCAGCTACTGTTGGGTTTATAGGTGCACTATCTAATACTGATAACCAATCTTTTCCAGTCTCAGCTACTACAACATATACATACAGAGATGTTTTCGGCAATTAAATCAGTATTTATGAGTAGTCTTTTCATGATTGTACGTTATACATTTGTACTGGTTATATTCAGTAATTGCAAAATTACACACCGAATTGTTGATTCTGGTGAAGTAGTTGAGGATGTGAACACATTTTGGAAAACAGTTAATAGTATCGATACCCCATATATCAACATTTCGCAAAAAGCTTGGTATCAAGACGGTATTGGTATTACACAAATCTGTCAAATTAATTTTGTTACCAATGGTTCAGACCAATCTATCAATATTTCAACTATTGGATATCGTTTTTTAGATTTGAAAAAAAAGTGGGCATATGAATATAATAGTTTATCAGACACTGCTTTAATGATGCGCAAATATCGATTTTCCGATACCACGCGTTTTATAGGAGGATGGAATTTTGTAAATCGTATCTCTCATCCAATAGATAGTTTTCGTATTTTACCTGATACAACTATCAGTAAAATCACTTATAAACAAGCTAAAACAAGTTTTCTCATTAATAAAACTAAATACGAAGGCATTTGCATATTTCGTTGTGATATAAAAAAGAGTAATTTTCAAATTAACAAAGCCATAAGTAATCAAATGGGGTGCCAACTTGCTTTTTTTCGAAAATATCCTGTAGAAAATCCACAATCGAAAAATGATGAAGAAATAAAATTTATCTCGAATCATTTCCCAGACTCCATAGTAAAAGTGTTTACTGCATGGAAAAAAAATGAACTACTCTATACTTTAGAGTAGTTTGATTGTGTATCAAACCAAGAACAAAATACCACTCGTTATTGAGTGGTATTTTGTTAATTACAGACAGTACATTTTTCATACTCCGTTTCAAAAGTACTTGTTTATTGCGCTCTCAATTTGCAAACGGTCTCGTTCTTAAAAATCTTACATTTTAAAATACCATTTTTTCAACCTCTAAATCATTCTTTATTTCATCATGAAAATCTCTAAATATTCGTATTATTATTGTCAAACAAATGTCCGATTATTTGGTATGACTTGTCCTGATATGGGTTTACACCACAATACTGGGTTACCGTGGTTTTGGCTGTGAACTCATTACCGCAATGTTGGCAAATACGTTGTAATTTAATATTAGAACTCATTTTGTATTATTCTGTATTGTTTTGTATTAAAGTGTTTAAAAGTGTAAAGTTTGTAAAGCTAAAGAATGGGTTGAGGTACAAATTTGCCTTTCAACCCACTCCGAGGTACAATAGAGGTACAAATATTCCATAAACAACCAACTATTAAATAATGGCAACTAATACTTGAAAGCATTAAAAAAGCCCTATATTATAGGGCTTTGTGTGGGTTTCTTATAAGTTTGTTATTTGTTTATTTCGTAGTAGTTACTTCCCGATACAAAACTTCGAAAAAATAAAATCTAATTGATCTTCGTTGGTAATTTCTCCCGTAATCAGGCCCAGATAATGCAAACATTGTCTAATATCTAATGCCAATAAATCGCCAG
>CAIKZP010000183.1 GCA_903831935.1 uncultured Bacteroidota bacterium
GTAATTGTTGGTATTGTAAAAGACAGAGGCGTGAGGCATCGCAAAATTGGAATGGAGGAAAGAGTTCGTTTTTTTATAGCTGATGGTGTAAAAAAAGTGGCTACAGGTTTTGAGATTGTAGATGCTACCCCCATTACTGCAGGTTGTCGGATGATTAAAACAAAAACAGAATTAGCCTTAATGCAGAAAGCAAGTGACATTACCTTACTTGCTTATCAAGCCGCATTTCCAACCATTCGAGATGGTATGTCCCAAACTGAATTTAGCAATAATATTTCTGCTGCATTTAGAAAGTTGGGTTTTAGTGGTGGCGCATCAGTTCAAATTGGAAAATATTCAGCACTACCTCACGGAAGTATAACGCCACAAACTATTCGAGAAGGAGATGTGGTGATGGTAGATGGTGGAACAAGTTGTGAAGGATATGCCTCAGACATTACAAGAACCTTTGTTGTTGGAAAGGCCTCGCAAAGACAAACGGATGTTTGGAATTTAGAAAAGCGCGCACAAGATGCTGCATTTGCAGCCATAAAAATTGGTGTTGCATGTGAGGAAGTAGATGCTGCTGCTCGAGCGGTGATTGAAAATGGCGGCTTTAGTAAAAGTTATAAATTACCAGGCTTGCCACATAGAACAGGTCACGGTATTGGACTAGAAGGTCATGAGTGGACCAATTTTGTAAAGGGGAACAAAACCCCCATTGCAGTAGGTATGTGTTTTAGTGACGAGCCTACTATTTCAATTCCAGGCGAATTTGGTATTAGATTAGAAGATTGTTTATATATCGCAGAAGACGGTCCTCACTTTTTTTCCAAACAAAGTATTTCAATAGACCAACCTTTTGGATAAATCGCTTTAATTAATTCTTTGTATTGAAACCATCGCTGCTGGGGTAGCTGGTCTCGAAGGCGTTAATTGTGCATTTGTAGCACTGAGACTTGTATTTATATTTTTTATTGAGAAATATATTTCTATATAGTCATCATCACCTAATTCTATAAAAAAGGAATTAGAAACGGTATTTTTAATTCCTAATCCTACGATGGTATACATATTATTTGTATTTGCATAAGCACTGCTATTGCGTCTGATCCAAACGCTTACTTCATCATTGGCCGCATCTGTTTTTATAAATTGTAAAGTATATTTAATATTATAAAGTCCTGCGTAATTCGCGGTAATGCGTGTGGGTAAGCCACTGGTATTATTAGTGATGGCGATATTATTTGCCAATTGCTTGAAATTAAATTTTACTACAGTAGCCGTGGCAATGGGAGCACTTTGTTTAGCAGTATCATAAAAATTTCCATATTCATTTGGCACAGGTATATAGTTTAATGCATTAGTTATATCACTTGGGGTTAAACCACTTATACTTATTTTATTATTAATTCTATTACTTAAACTAATAGTATCTGATTTATTTAGTTTCAAATTTATTCGTTGACTCATGCTAGTGGTATCTAAGATGGGAATTGCATTTATTTTATTATACATTTTAAACGTATCGCTTATGTTAAGCTTTTGATTGATCCTATTACTTAAATGGTTGGTGTCTAATTTATTTAGTTTTAGATCCATCCGGTTACTTATATTTTGGGTATCTGTTTTATTTAATTTTAATTCTATTCTATTACTTAAATGGCTGGTGTCTAATTTATTTAGTTTTAGATCAATTCTATTACTTAAAAAATGGGTATCCGTTTTTTTCAATTTTTCATTGAGCGCCATAAGGGTATA
>CAIKZP010000184.1 GCA_903831935.1 uncultured Bacteroidota bacterium
AAAAACTAGTGCTATTTTAAATTTAAAGCTCATTAAATGCTGCATCTAAAATTTTAAGTGCATCATTTAATTCTGTCAATGAAATAGTTAATGGCGGACATAACTGCAAAACATTCCCTTGAGAAACTTTAAAACTCAACCCATTATTTAGGCAGTAGTATAATATTTTTTCAGCTGAAGCAGCGTCTTTTTCTTTTGTGGCATGATCTTTAACTAATTCAATTCCCCACAACAAACCAATCCCTCGAATATCGCCAATAACAGTATATTTTTCTTTTAATTTATTTAATTCAATCTTTAAATACGACTCTTTAATTATAGTTTCCGCTAATAAATTATTTTGTTCCATATACTCCAACATAGCTATTCCAGCTGCGGCACCTAATGGACTTTTTTCATGTGTATAATGACCTAAAGAAATATCTGAAGCAATATTGTATTCATCTTTTGTAATCATTGCAGCAATTGGTATTACACCAGCTCCAAGCCCCTTTCCTAAACATAAAATATCGGGTTCAATTCCATAGTGCTCAAAGGCAAACATTTTTCCTGTTCTTCCAAAAGCAATTGGAATTTCGTCTAATATTAATAATACATTATACCTATTACAAATGTTTCTTACTTTTTTCCAATAAGCTTTCGATGGAATTTGAACATCTGTATTTCTAATTGTTTCTGCAATAAAGGCCCCTATATCATCATTTTCTATTAATACTTGTTCTAAAGCATCTGCAAAATCAATTTCTCCAGTTTCTGAATGAGACTGATTATAAGTAACAGGTTGTGGAATAAGTACATTTTCTGGATATAATTTACCCATATATTTTTTAAACTGGTATTCTCCACCAACGCCAATTGCATCTAAAGAAGCACCATGAAAAGAGTCATGTATTGAAACAACTTTGTTTTTACCTGTTATAACACGTACTAATTTCAATGCCATACCAATACTACTAGTTCCTCCAGGAGCAAAAAGTATTCTATTTAAATTTTGGGGTAGTAAAGAAGTAAGTTTTTTTGCAAAATCAATTGAAATAGTATTTGTAAAACGTCGTGGCGAAAAAGCCAGTTTATCCATTTGGTTTTTAACCTTATCTAATACATATTGGTTTCCATAACCTACCTGATGAACACTGTTGCCATGAAAATCCATGTATTTTTTTCCACTAACGCCAGTAATATAAATACCTTCAGCAGACTCAAGTACTTCCAAACAAGGAGTTGATAATGCTTGGTGCAAAAAAACACCTGCATCTTCTTCTAACAAATCAGCTGTTTCTATATCTAATAATTTATACCAATCTTTTCTAGCATTAGAAAAATTTACGTCTCCTTCGGTTAATAGATCTTGCATGTGATTCACAGTTTTCTTTCCATAGTTTTTGCCTATCAACGCATCCTACTATATTTTATTTAAGCAGTATTTTATTCTTCAGTAAGTAGTTCAATAAAGTCTTTTTTTGTCCATTCTTTTTTTTCTTCAATAAAAATACATACATGGTCTTTAATATCAAGTAAAGAGCTCCAAGCTGTTTTAATTATTTCTAAGTCGTTTTTTATAGAATTATCTTCAATTAATTTATCTCCTAATTTACCAATAATTTTACCATTTTTTTTACGAAAGGCCTCTTTAAAAAACTTACCTAATGGCGCTTTTGACTTGCCAAAAAAACAATTACCAAGCAGCACACCTAATACTTTCTTTTTTTCAACATCAATAATTACATTTTGGTATAGGTATGCAATAACTTTTCCCTCTTTATTCACAATCGAATTCATAAAATAAATTATAAAATTGAAAAAATATATTAATTCGTTTTTGTTAAATACTAGCAACTATTTCTTCAGCCAAACCAAATGATAGTGTCATTCCATTGCCTCCTAACCCATTAATAATATAAACCCCAGGAGAAGGGTTTAATACCAGCTCTGTATCTCCATTTGTCATTTTTGCATAGATTCCATGCCAAGATTGAATCAATTTCCAATTTTCAGATATTGCAAATTTCTGTAAATAATCTAATACCAATTGATTTAGGTTTGCTTTATCGAAAGGATCAAAAGTATTGGCATATTCATGCGTATCACCTACAGTCAATTCTCCCAAATGATTTTGTGAAACCATTACATGGATTCCCCAATCTAAATAATCCTGCATTTCTGCGGCATAATGGTCTTTTAATTTTTGTAAAGACGGCGCCGCCTTAAATGCATGATAATGTGTTAAAGACAATCCACCGCAAATTGAAGTACCAATTCTCCATCCTGCTGTTTCTGGAGCAAAACGCATCATTTGTAATTTACATTTTGTTATTTGCTGTTCTGCAAGAAGTTCTGGATATAAAGTTTCGAAATCTTGACCACTACAAACAAAAATTAAATCTGCATGAAATTCTTGTTTGCCAGCCTTCAGTTTACCATCATAAATTTCAGTGATAGTAGTATTCCAAATAAAATTTACATTTAAATATTCGTTTAAATAAGATGGAATAACAGCTATTGCTTCTCTTGGATCAACAATAGTTTCTGTAGGACTATACAATCCACCTAATAAATTATTACCATTAATTCCATTATAGGCACTTTGTATTGAAGCGCTATCCATAAGTTTTACTTGTCTACCATTTGCAGAAAACGAAGCCTGTAATTCTTGTAAAACTTCCCATTCTGTTTTATGATGTGCTAGGTGTAAACTACCTACTTCATCATACCATAAGCCAATACTATCCGCTAAATCTTTCCAAATTTCTTTACTACGTATTGCACGTTGATATAATTTACCATCTGGCTGACCAATAGGCCAAACCATACCAAAATTCCTAACCGAAGCCCCAACTGCTCTTTCATTTCTTTCAATTACCGTTACTTGATAACCTTTCAAAGACAAAGACCTAGCAGTTGCTAATCCTACAATACCAGCCCCAATTACAATAGCAGTTTGCTGACTCATGATATATCTATTAATTGTTTGTATTTTTTATTGAAATATAAAATGGAAAAAATTGCACCAACAACACCAAGTATAGAAAGTATTACAACACCTTCACTATATAAAACACTCCAACGAATTTGAAAATGTGCTACCGTTTTTAGTAAGATTACAGATACACTACCCAAATAACCAAATGAATCGGCTAAGTACATTAAAAACCCAACATTCCCAGTTATTCTAAAAGTGGCAATTAGCCGATCAAACAAAATACAATTATAAGGTATATAACCAATGTATAAACCCATACCTACTAAAGTCATCCAAACGAATGGGTTAATTAAATGCTTAATGAATAAAAAAGAGCTTATACCAGCTAAAAGAAAACCAAAAACTATAATATACTGTGTAATAATAAAAGCTTTCTTATTGTTCTTAATTAAAATCATACTGCCTATTAAAACTAGTACCAATAAAGTAATAGGAATTTCTGTAGCAGTAAATACAGAAGGCTGGTTGCCATAACCTAATTCACGCCAAATATCTGCGGCAAAATTATCTCTAATATCTCTAAATATTGTTAGAAAAACATAGATGACAATTAGCAATATTAAACCTGGTTTAAATGTAGAAAAGAAATTTGCGCGTTCAACTTTATTTAGCGGTAACCTAGTAACCCTTAAAGATATATCTGTATTAGATGGTGGTGGTATACGTTCTAATAAATAAATAAATAATACTAGTGGAATAAAAAAACAGGCTCCAGTAGCAAAAGGCAGCCACCAATCGGTAATTGCAAAATTAATTTGTAATGTTTTTGCAATAGACTTTACAAATCCTGAAGAAAAAATAAAACTTACAGCTAAAGTTGCTCCAATAAAATCAGTTGCTTTTCGGCCTTCTACAAATGAAAAAACGATACCCCATATAATACCTAATGGAAATCCATTTGTAAATAAAAATACTACATTGAATGGAGCAGGTGTTAGTGCAAATAAAAGCAGTGAAATCCAAGCAAAACCTATTAAAATTAAAATAAGTTTTCCTCGGCCAATATTTTTTAATTCCGCTATAAATTTAATACCATAAAATTTGCTAACCATATAGCCAATAACCTGGCTAATTACCAGTGCATCTTTGTAAGCTAACCCAAATACAAGCGGGGCGTCCGAAAAACTACCAACAGTAAATGGCTTTCTAAAAGCGTATACGGATGCATAAGTTAAAAAACTAATTAGAGAAGCATATATTGCTACCCAATTATCTCTGTATTTATCTTCTTGTATTTTTTTAATGAGTTGTAGCAAT
>CAIKZP010000185.1 GCA_903831935.1 uncultured Bacteroidota bacterium
AAGGTTTTACCATCCGTAATATTATTGATAAACAAAGGCTGATCAAATAATTGTAATAAGGAAAGCCTTGCCTTAAAACTTAAATGATTGCCAGCAGATCCTTTAAATCCAATGTACTGTTCAGCAATTTTAGTATTTAAAATATTAGAATTAGGAAATTCAATAAATGGATTGATTCCTGCAATAGTTCGCAAACTATTCACTTGATAAGATCCTAACCAGCCCAATTCTACACTAATATTAGACGCTTTAATTTTTGCTTCAGCAGAAATATTAGGTAAAATAGAAAACTGTTGGTTATTCCAAGTTGGTGACACACCAAGGTTTATTTTAAGATTTTTTTTGTTTACACCAATTGATGGATTTATATAAAAAACATTATTATTAAACTGAAGCACTTTTGTATTGGTGGTATTGTTATACGTTGCAATATCTGCATTCAAACCCATTGATATATTGTAAACCTCATCGAAGGTTTTAGATAAAGGAGCAGTTACAATTAATTTAGTTTCATTTGATTTTCCATTTGCAGAAAAATAAATGGCTTCAATTTCTGGATGATAATTAAAACCTGCAATTGTTGGCTCAGTATTTTCAACTCCAAACGTTAAACCAAATGTGTTGAATGATTGTAATAAATTATCTTTAGAAAAACTAAGTGTACTTGGCTGAAACCCATATAAATATTGGGTGCTATTATTAAAGTGAAGTTTACCAGTGAAAGATAAATGGTCTGCTGTGTTAATTACAGTAGATACCCCAATAGCCGTTTTTCCAAATTCTTGAAAATTAATATTTCCTTTCGACGATACATGTTGCGCATTAACAGACACAATATGCGATAGTCCATCTCCAAAGGACAAACCCAATTCGGCATAAGGCGTACTGAAACTTCCAAAACCCAATTTCACATATTGATTATTCTGCCAAGCATAGGCAGAGTCGGCAGCTAATGCCAATGGTTTTATTGGAACTGGCTGATACGAAAAAAACAAGTTCTGCGAAGGAATGCGGTAACTAAGTATCAATTTTGTAGTATCTACAAATGGTGTAGTTGCCGAAAAATTAATTTTAGCAGCGTTCCTTAAAGAGGGTTTAAAAGAAGAGGTAATTAAAACTTCTTTAGGATTACTAGTATCTGTTAAAGCAGCGCGAGATATAGTAGCAGCAGTAACTATAGCCGTATTATTATTGGGCACTATATTGGTTAGTTCTGTTTTTTTGGTAGATTTTTTACTACTAGTTTTTTTGCTTTTTTTCGAAGCAGGTTTTGATTTTTTCTTTGTTGCTGTTTTTTGTGTTGTGGCTTTTTTCTTATGCTTGGTTTGCGCCAAAATAATATTTGTGCAACTAATTAAACATAACAACAGTAGCATTTTTTTTACAATCGGATACATATAATTTATTTTACTGTTGTTCAATTTTATTTGTTTTATTTTTTTCTACTAGCACCAGATCTAATTTAGTTTGTGCTTCTTTCTTCACTTCTGCTATTACTGCATTTTCTACAATACTTTTAAACGTAGCTTCTGCATTAAATAAATCTTTTTGTTCAAAATAAATATCTCCTAATAGCAAATAACTTTTAGCAACCCATAAATCATAAGACCCCCATTTCTTTATTACCTCAAAAGCTGTTTTCTCTGCATCGGATAATTTATGTTGTTGTAACAAAATTTCAGCAATTCTATATTGCGATTCTGCCGCATATTCAGAACGTCCGGCAGCAATCACTTGTTTATAAGCAGTCATTGCTTGGTCGAAATTATTAGTCAATTGATTGTTTTTAGCAACCACCAAACTAGCCATCATTCTATCGTCGTTGGCAATACCATTTTCTAGCAATAACTCCGCCGCATTGGGTGCTGCGTTCTGCCACTGTTGGGTTTTAAACTGGCAGCGTAATAAGCCGCGCATGGCTTCTAATGTATTTTCTTGTTGGGTAGCCAATGTTTTTAATTGGGCAAAATACAAAGCAGCATTGGCATAGTCTTTTTGATCGAAATAATAAATTCTTGCAGCTTGCAAACAACTCCTTTCTGCATATTTATTAGGTGCTTTTGCTGCAACATTTAAATAATATGCAAGCGCTTCGTTATTTGCTTTATTGGTTAATTCAATTTCAGCACAAAAATAATTAGCTTCTATAAAATATTTTCCTTGTGCAAAAGCCTTTACATAATCTGCAAATCCTTGTTTAGCCGCAGCAAAATCTTTGGCTTCATAACGCAACATAGCCGATTTATAACTTAATGAATCGGCCTCTGCAGTAGAAATATCTCTTCCATTGTCATGCATAAAAGCCACATAATCTCCAGGCTGTTGGCGCGTAATAAAAAGTGTTCTTATATATTCTATAGCATCTGTGCTTTCTTGCGCATTAGGGTAAGCTGCTACTAATTGTTTAAAATAGGTTAATGAAGTTTCGTTTTTTTCTAAATTAAAATAAGCAACACCTAATTTTAAATAGGCTTGCGGATGCATTGCCTCGGCCTCTTTATCGCCTAATAATTTATGCAATGGAGGAATAGCCAATTCATAATTTTCATTAGCCAAATAAGTATTGGCAATTTCTAAGTTTACATCCATGCGTAAACCAGATTTTGGAAAGTTTTGTTGAAACTGTTGTAGCAATTGAATTTTATCATTTGATTTATTCATTGCTCCAAGAATAATGGCTTTTTGATACCAAGCATAATCAGCCATGGAACTATTCCAATTAATAACTTGGTCGTATTTAACCAATGCGTGTTTAAAATCTTTACGCATGTATTCGCAGTCTGCCAAACGGATATAGGCATCTTGCTCTGTTGTAGAAGACTTATTTGTTACATTAAAAGCAACTTGCTCAAATTGGTCTTTAGCAGCAGTATAGTTTTCTTTCTTTAAATAACAGTAGCCTAAATTATAATGTGCATTCACTAATGAAGCTTGCCCATTATTTTTTGGATTTTTTAAGAAATTTAAAAAATAAACAATGGCATCATCAATTTTATTGGAACGATAGGCAATTTCACCTCGCCAAAAACAAGTGATAGATAATTGTTGCAAATTATCTGGTAAAGACATTACAATAGATAATAAAGAATCTGCTTGTTGTAAGTCTTGGTCATTAATCATTTCAACGGCCCTACCTAATAAAATGGCAGGATAGATTTTTTGCAAAGCATCACTCCTATCTGTTATACGCTGAAACAATACCAATGCTTCTTTGTAATTACTAGAATTCACCAAAGTGCTAACCAGTAATTCTTTGGCTTCGGTAATAGAACTTGAACGTGGATACTGGCTAATAAAAGTTTGTAAAGACTTTAATGCAATATCTAAAAAGTTTAATTCGTAAGAAAGTTTGGCATACATATAAGTAGCCACTTCTTTTTGAACTGCATTACTATTATTAGACGCACAAAATAAAAATGCATTACGCGCATTGGGTTTGTCATTAGTTTTTAAATAGGCATTCGCCAACAAATACATACTATTCTGTGCCAAAGAATCATCACCACTACTTAACTGTTTAAAGCCATCAATAGACATTGTCCAGTTAGATGCTTCGTAATAGCAGTAAGACAATTCATATAAATCTTCTCTCCTAACTTTTGGCGTAGCTGTTACATATTTTTTTAAATAAACCAGTGCTTCATTATACTTTTTCTGTTCAAATAAAATATGCCCAACCAATTGTTTTAATTGCAAATCGTAAAACTGAGCACCTATTTCAAGTGCTTTTAATCCGGTTTCTAAAGACAAACTTGATTTACCAGAAAAATAATAGATCTCCGCTAAATAAAACGGCACCACCGATTGGTAATTGGGATCTTTTTGTGCTATCGTAAAACCAGCTAATGCTTCTTTGTAATTTTTTTCGTAAAAACAAATAAAGCCATAATAATAATTGGCATCAATATAATTAGGATCTGTAGTTAATTGACGCACTACATTAAACAATGATTTTGCTTTATTAAAATCTTTAAGAATAAAATAAGCATATCCTTCGTGAAATTTTAAAATGGCTATTTCACTATTACTTAAATTAGCAATATTCGATGCTTGATATGCAGATAATGCTTTGTTAAAAGCTTGTTGTAAAAAATAATATTCCCCTAAATAATAATTCATTCTTTGCACCAAAGCAATATGGGTATCCTTTTCAACAAAATCTTTGGCTAAAGCAATGGCATTACTATCATTCAATTTTAACAAACAACTAATATAATAGAACTCCGTTTCGGCTTCTAAATGATCGGGGTAATTTGTGTTTTCATTTTTGGCATGCTGCAATTGCTTAAATACCGGATAAGCCAAACTTATATTTCCTTGTTGAAACCAGTCTTTGGCATTTTTAAAATTGGCATCTGCATCATTATAAATAGCAGTCGATTGGGCAAAAGCTGTGTTTGAACTAACAAAAACAGTCAAACTGAAAAATAAAAATAGAACTTGTTTCATAGTAAAATTGCTCCATTAAAGATAAGATTACTCTTTCGGGAACAAACATCGTTCCATTATTTGTGGAAAAACAGATAGAGAGCGTAAGTTTGTCAACAAATTAGCATTTTATGTACGAGCATTCTACTACACTTCGCGTTCGATATGCAGAAACAGACCAAATGGACATTGTTTATTATGGAAATTATGCCCAATATTTTGAGGTTGGCCGAGCCGAAGCCATTAGAAACCTAGGAATATCTTATAAAGACATGGAATTGATGGGCGTTAAAATGCCAGTTGTAGAAATGCATGCCCAATTTTTAAGGCCTGCGCATTACGACGATTTAATTACTATTAAAACTCAATTGCGCGAATTACCCCTTAAGCACCAAATAGAATTTCACCACGAGGTATATAATGAAAGAAAAAAACTACTCACTGTAGGGCGAGTAGTTTTATTTTTTATTCATATTGAAACGAAAAAAAGAGTGCCAATGCCGCCAGCATTTATTTCAAAACTAGCTGCATTTTTTACGCCTTAAACCCTTTCGTAATCTGCTTTCCAATTAGTGATAGCCTCTTTAATTGCAGTGCCACCTAAATTTTCTGCTGCTGCTTTTGCCGCTAATGCAGGAAACTCATCGTCCGAAGCAAAACGCAATGCTACTATTTGGCCACTGCGTAAACCTGCTGGAAGTACTTTTCCTGTTAACACATAATGTCTAAAATTTTCTTGTGCACGAATAGCACGGTCATTGGCTTTTAGGGCAAATGAACGGGTAAAATACATAACCACAGCAATTAAAATACTCATTGCCATAATTAAGGTAGCAGAATACAAGTTTTCAGGTGCACTATGGCAAACATTAATTACTGATCCAATTAAAATAGCTAGTAAAAGAAAAAAACCAAGTCCATGGTAGCCTTTCACTAAGCGGGAGTGATTTTTAAAATTTTGTTCTTTCATTGTAAGTTTTAGTTTTATTAGTTAAAGATATCTATTTTAAAATATCCAATACGGTAAACATTTTATTAACGATTGCCGAAGCCGAACCATTGTAATTATTTACTATAATAGATACCACATATTTAGTACCATCCTTTGATTGGTGGTAACCAGCAAAACTTTTAGATCCTCCTATCGTACCACTTTTTAATTTCATTAAATTATACACAGGAAGTGCGTCATAAAAATAATCAAACCAAGTTTGTTTTTGTGCATACAATAATACTTTGGTTAAAGCATTTGCGGTAATTCTATTTTGAGGCGAAAGACCACTCCCGTCTTGAATATTTAGTGCAGATGATTCAATGCCGCGTTCATTCCAAAAAGCTTTTATTAATGCTACTCCATCTTCTGTATCTCCTAAACCTTTCTTTTCGTAAGCAATTGATTTGCAAATTGATTCGCCATATAAATTAATGCTTTTTTTCAAGAACCAATAATTGATACTATCTAAACTTACAGAATAAGAATTGCCAATTAATGTAATAGGTTTTGAATCAGTAGCATCTAACTTATTTAGTTCTTTGAAGCCATTGTCAATAGCAATTCCATTAGAAGAAAATGCATGCTCAAGTACTTGCTGCAATTGGTTTGTAGGATGAGGCAATGCGCCAGCAATGGTAAATTTTTCTACACCTGCAGGCACCGTTCCTTCTACAAATCCAATGTTGGTATAAGGTGCTAAATAAATATAGGCATTGTCGCCACTGCCTGCTTTTGCTGTTTGTAAATTGTTAACGAAATGATTGTTTAACAATTGCGGTTCGGTTCCAATAATTTTTACAGAATCACCTACTTGAGATCCTGGAGCCATTAATAAATTATATTGATTTTCGTGCCAGTTTAAAGCCCAAGTTCCCGCCCCATAATAATTACCAATATCATTCCAAATCCATCCACCAGGAAGGGGTTGGTATGTAAATTTTCTATTATCAAAATAAACAGAACCAGTTACTTTTTGAATCCCTTTATCCTTTAATAATTGCATCCAATTTTGCAATACTAAATTTTCATTGGTAGATAAATAACGCCAACTACCCAAACTAGGATCTCCATATCCTGTTAAAAACAAATCTCCATTTAATACGCCTGCATTAATATTTCCATTATAACCCCAACTTGTTTTAAATTTATAATTCGCACCAAGCATTTCAAAAGCACTAACACTAGTAATAATTTTTTGACAACTAGCTGGGGCCAATCCTATTTGCGCATTCTTTTCAAACACCATTTCATTTGTTTCAGCATTCACAATACTAATGCCTACTATCGCGTGTTTCATTTGCGAATCGGCTTCAAATTTTTGTACCGCTTTTTCTAATTGCAGTGCAATATTTTGCGCAAACAAACTCATTTGTAAAAAGCAACAACAAAATAGAATAGATAACTGTTTCATAAAAGGGTTCGTTTTAAATGCTGCCGAATGCGTTTCGTTTGAAATACCTGATTAACTTGCACTAAAATTAAGGGGCATTATAGTATGGAAAAAGTTTTTGCGTCAATCATTACCATTGGAGACGAGTTATTGATAGGTCAAGTAATAGACACCAACAGTGCGTGGATTGCACAAGAGCTCAATAAAATTGGCATTTCAGTTAAACATCGCACAGCTGTGGGTGATGTAAAAGAAGATATTGTAGAAGCACTAGACCAAGAATCAAAAAGGGCTTCCATTATTATTATTACTGGCGGATTAGGCCCTACTGCCGATGATATTACCAAACCATTACTCTGCGAATATTTTGGCGGCAAGATGGTTATGCATCAACCAACACTAGCGCATGTTACCAATATTTTTGAGAATGTGCTTAAACGTCCTATGATTGAGCGGAACACGCTACAAGCCATGGTACCAGATGTTTGTACGGTTTTATTAAACGAAAAAGGAACTGCACCAGGCATGCTATTTGAAAAAGAGGGTAAAATATACATCTCTTTACCAGGTGTGCCGCATGAAATGAAATGGATCATGCAAAACCATATAATTCCACTCATTCCAACAAAGTTTAGCACTGGCTTTATTGAACACAAAACCCTATTAACTTTTGGCATTGGCGAATCTTTTTTAGCAGAAAAAATTGCAAGTACCGAAGCCCAACTACCCGCTCATATTAAATTAGCTTATTTACCCAATTCAGGAATGGTTCGATTGCGTTTAAGTGCTTTTGGATTTAACCAAGAAGCCCTTTTAGCAAGTTTAAGCACCCATTTCGAAGCATTAAAAATAGCGGTTGGCGAATATTTGGTAACAGACCAAGACATTCCAATGGAAACCATTGTAGCTAATTTGCTAAAAGATCAAAAAGCAACCCTATCAACAGCAGAAAGTTGTACAGGCGGATATATTGCACATTTACTTACTACCAGCCCTGGGGCATCGAAATACTTTACAGGATCGGTTGTTTGTTACGATAATCGAATTAAAACTAGTTTACTTCAAGTGCCAGAAAAGGTGCTTTTAACCGAAGGGGCAGTTAGCGAAACAACGGTAAAACAAATGGCCACTGCTATTTTAAACCTAATGAACACCGACTATTCCATAGCTGTAAGTGGCATCATGGGGCCAGACGGCGGTACGCCAGAAAAAGCGGTAGGATTGGTTTGGATAGCGGTAGCAAGCAAAACAGCCATCCATGCAAAAGCATTTAATTTACGATACGATAGGTCGCGAAACATAATAATGACCGCAACCAATGCTTTAAATATGCTAAGAATGTTAATTGTGGATAAACATTGAATAAATTTGTAATAGACTCGGCTACATTTGTTGGTTGGAAAGAACCGGTGAGAAGCGTAAAATTGGGTGAAGGGTACAATATTATCCCATAATAAAAAGGAAGATGGTATGGCAATTGCTGAACTAGTGATGCCCAAGTTGGGAGAGAGTATCATGGAAGCTACCATCTTGAAATGGCACAAGAAGGTTGGCGACTATGTTAAGCAAGACGAAACGGTATTGGACATTGCTACTGATAAAGTTGATAGCGAAGTTCCATCTACTGAAGAAGGCATTATCACTGAAATTCTTTTTCAGGTAAATGATGTGGTACCAATTGGTGCTGTAATTGCGCGCATTCAAATCAGCGAACCAACTACATTAACGCCACCAACTCAGCCAGTAATTATTGAGCAACCCGTTGTTGAAATAACAGTTGCTGAACCAGAACCAGCTGCATTTACAGAAGTTGTGGCACCAGCATCTATTCCTACAATTATTGAACAAGAAGAACAACCAATTGCCGAACAAGCAATAGATATACCGTTTACTCCTACCCCAACTGAATTGCCAACAAAAGCAATTGGCAATAGATTTTATTCGCCATTGGTTTTAAATATTGCCAACAGTGAAGGAATTAGTTTGAGTGAATTAGAAAGAATTCCAGGAACAGGAAATGAAGGAAGGGTTTCAAAAAAAGATGTTTTACAATATGTTGCAGATAGAAAGAGTGGAAAAGTAGCAGCCTATGTTGCAGCCGCTCCTTCAATCATTCATGCAGCAGTTCCAGAACAAAAAACTATTACTGCATACGAAGCGGTGAATACTTTTAATGAATTTGAACCAAGCCAAAAAGCTGTTGAATTCGAGCCCATTAAAGTTGCAGTTGAAAATCTTCCAACACCAGTTTTTCAATCGGCTAATGCATTTAAATTCTCTGATCCTGCAAGTGTAACCGTTACTGGAAACACCGAGATTATTGAAATGGATAGAATGCGCAAGCTAATTGCCAAACACATGGTGGATAGCAAGCACACTAGCCCACATGTAACTAGTTTTACTGAAGCCGATGTTACCCATATGGTAAAATGGCGCGAAAAAGTAAAACACGAATTCGAAAAAAGAGAAGGCACCAAACTCACCTATACACCAATGTTTATGGAGTGTATAGCAGCAGTGATTAAAAACTTCCCATTGGTAAACTGTTCTGTTGAAGGCGAACAGATTATTCTTAAAAAAGATATTAATATAGGAATGGCTACGGCTTTACCAAACGGCAACTTAATAGTACCCGTTATTAAAGCAGCAGACCAATTAAATATTGTAGGATTAAGCAAAGCTGTTAATGGCCTGGCAGATGCTGCAAGAAATGGTCAATTAAAACCAAATGATACCACAGGCGCAACATTCACACTAACCAATGTAGGCACATTTGGTAGTTTGATGGGAACCCCAATTATACCACAACCACAAGTAGCTATTTTAGCGGTGGGATTGATTAAAAAACGAGCAGTAGTTATTGAATCTGCCGACGGCGATACCATTGGCATTCGTCACATGATGTACTTGTCTTTAAGTTACGACCATCGAGTTGTAGACGGAAGTATAGGTGCCTCTTTTTTAACTGCAGTAGCAAAAGCATTTGAAAGTTGGGACCCTAACAAACAATGGTTTCAATATTTGTAAATTGCGCGCTTGAATTATTTTGAATTATACCAAATACCTGTTTCATTTCAGCCCGATTTGTTGGCGGTAAAAAAGCGTTTCTACCAATTGAGTCGCGAATACCATCCCGATTTTTTTAGCAATGAATCTGCCGAAGAAAAAGACCGAGTGCTAGGCTTATCTGCCATGGTTAATAAGGCCTACCAAATTTTTCAAGACCCATCGGCTATTATAAAATATATACTCCAACTAAAAGGTTTATTAGAAGAAGAAGAAAAATACCAATTATCACCCAACTTTTTAATGGAGGTAATGGATTTGAACGAGCAATTGATGGACGCTACAGATGAACAAGAAAAAAGCCATGTAAGCAATTCAATACAAACGCTACAATCTGCTATATACGAACCTATTGCAACGGTTATTTCAAATTATGAAGAAGGTATTACTACCGAAAAAGAATTGCTGCAATAGGTTCGTATATAGCAGATTGTAGCGTTTGTATTGAGAATCCACTTGCGAAAGAAATTTTAGCGGG
>CAIKZP010000186.1 GCA_903831935.1 uncultured Bacteroidota bacterium
GTAGGCAAATTAGAAGAACATTTTGAACCTCTTTTTGGGGTTAAAGTAAAACAGTACTCAGATAAGGTTGAATTTATTCAGACTATAAAATTGAAAGCTACTGTGAAAACAGCCGTTAATGGATATATTGAATTTATGGCTTGTAATGATGCTGAATGTATGCCACCGGCAAAACAGGCTTTCTCAGTAAACGTTGATTAGCTTATATAGAAAATCTACAGTCTTAGTACCCCAAATTACATCTATGGTAGCCCCCTTTTAAAAATTACAGTTTAGTCTTGTCTACTTAAGAAAGGGGATTGATTTACATGAATTTTCTACCCAACCACAAAATCAAGGTAATTATCTCTACTGATAACCTCAAACGTGGATTCAGGATATAAGGTTTTAAAGGATAGGGGTTGTTTTACTTTTTTGTTGTCAGTGTATTTGAATTCGAAACTAGCAATCATTCCATCTCTTACTTCAATTAGGTCAATTTCCTGTTGATTGTAATTGCGCCAAAAATAGAGCTCTTTGGTTTTGTTGAGGTATTTGTTGCTTTTAATCCTTTTATAATTACTAGTAGACCTGTTCTTGATAACTTCCTGTAGATCGAAGTCCGCACCATTCAAAAAAAGGAGTTTTGATTGATAATTCTTTTGAATTGAATTGAATAAAAAGTCTTTCCAACCCTTCTCGTTCCTAGTATCAGGATAACCTTATTGCTTTCTAATAATTTGGTGATTTGAGGTTCAATTATTCTATTAATTACTTTCATTGTGTCGTAATTTTTCATAGATATAGTAAAAAGGATAATTGACTATCTATATTTCTAGTAAAAATGATAATGCACATGAATTTTTACCAATTACAACAAAGAAATGCTTAATAATGTGCGCATTAAAAAATGAGCCGCTACGGTTACAGTCAAATTGTATCTAGAAAAAGTGATGTGAGTATAGATTATTTTTTTGTTAACTTGCCAACAACATCCCGGTAACTAAAACCTATACTGCCATTACAGCTATTGTATCATATAATGAAGAAAATCTCTTACAAAAACTCTCTCAGGGAGATGAGCGGGCATTTGAAGCTATTTATAAGCATTATAGCCCACGGATTTTTGCCAATCTGCTTAAACTAACAAAGTCTGAAACCCTTGCTCAGGAAATTTTACAGATTGTATTTATAAAACTGTGGGATGCTAGGAAAAAAATACGCACAAATACCTCTTTTTCAGCCTTTTTATTCAAAATTGCTGAGAATAAAATGTATGATTTTCTAAGGCAGGCGGTTCGCGATCAAAAAAGAAGGGATTACCTATTGATTGCAGCTTCTGAAAAGTACACACATATTGAGGAAGGATTGCTTTCCAAAGAGAATATGAATATTATTCTGTCTGCTATAGAAAGCCTTCCACCACAGCGCAAACAGGTTTTCAAACTTTGTAAAATCGAAGGGTTATCGTATGAAGAAGTGAGTGCGCAGCTGGGCATATCCACCTCAACAATCAGCGATCATATTGTGAAAGCTACCCGTTCTTTACGGGTGCAGATGCAAAATGATTTTCAGCTTTCAATGGGTATTTTTGTGATACTTTGTATCGTTTAAACATTTAGTATCCTTTCTGAACAACATCAACTCCCAATTTTTTTGGCTTAACGCTCTGCACTGCTTGCTATTCAATCGTAAAAGGGTAAAACAAATGATTGTTTTTAAAAATAAAAAATCTTCAAACCAAACAGAGGAAGATTCTTTTTGAGGCGTATTATATATAAATACTTCACCTTGGATAAGTTAAACAACCATACCGAACTATTTACTAGGTACATCAATAATCAGTGTTCGCCACAGGAAGTCGCTTACCTGCTGGCCTATTTTAATGAAGAATCAAATGAAGCCGCTGTAAGGAACATAATCCTCCGGCAACTTGAGCAGTTAGCTGAGTCTGAAATTGAAATTGAACCTTATTTACAGGCGGCATTTGCTGCAATTGATTCCCATATTCAAGTTTCTAAAAAAACAATTCAAAAAGGAATTTTAGTCAGCCTATTTGGCAAAAAATCACTTCGTATAGCTGCCATATTTATACTCTTTTTGAGTGGCACAGCTGTTTTTTATTTTTATCGAAATGATAAAGTGAATCAAATTCAAACAGAAAGTCTTGCCTACACCAAATACCTATTGTTGCCCGATGGCAGTAAAGTGATTGTGCACAATAACAGTAAACTAGAATATCCATCTACTTTTAATGGTAAAACAAGAGAAGTTACCTTAACCGGAGAGGCTTATTTTGATATTAAACATGATGATAACAAACCCTTTATCATACATACCGGAAAATTAACGACCACTGTTTTGGGCACAGCCTTTAATATTCAGGCTTATTCTGGTGCCGCAAACATTATAGTAACTGTTACAAGAGGTAAAGTAAGGGTGGAATATAATCATAAGGTTTTGGCAGTACTAACGCCTGATAATCAATTGGTGTATGATTTGCCTAAATCTGATGCACAGAACAAAACTGTTGTAGCCCAAGAGATCATTAAATGGACTAATTCTGATATGGATTTTGAAGATGTTCCCTTTGAAACCATTGTAGAGCAGATCAGCAAACGCTACCAAGCCGACATCAGTTTTGCCAATAATGAAATCAAAAGATGTCCGGTACACGCCACTTTCAGCGGAACTGAAACCATCGAAGAAATCATTACAAAACTCTGTTTAGCTAGAAATGCCACGTATAAGAAAACAGATGACGGTAAGTTCATCATTGAAGGGAAGGGATGTTCAGAGTAAAAACACTTTTATCAAAAAAAACAAACTAACCATAACGACAAAAATCTGCTTTATGAACCAAAGGTCAACGTAAATGCGGAATATTTTTTCACTGAAATCAAAACAAAACCCCTCTGCTTGGGGAAGCATGAGAGGGGTGGCGTTTAAAACTATTCGTTCAATTCTAAACTATTGCAAAATATGCAAAAAAATCCTACATGGGCTGCAATTTACTTTCGAAGGCTTATTCTCGATTGTAGCCATCAACATAAAATACGTTTTATTATGAAAATGAGTTTATGCTGGTCTGTTTTGTTCTTACTCGCCCTTCAGTTATTTGCCGCGCCTTCCGATGTTCGTGCTCAATCAATGTCCGAAACCTTTATTGCGGTTGGCTTTAAAAATGAGCACTTAAAATCAGTATTGGTTAAAATTGAAAAAATGTCTGGGTTTAATTTTGTATACCCTTCTGAAGAAGTGGTTAAGTACAACAATCTCAGTCTCACACGCGAAAACAGACCGTTACAAAAAACGCTGGAATTGTTGCTGAATAATACTTCTATCAATTTTAAGCAGGTAAATAATAGTATTATTCTGTTTAAAAGTGAAACTGGTCTGCCAAAGGAATATATAGCTGTAGCAATGCCGGCATTGTCTGTAGATATGTTACCTAACGCAGTCCAACCTATTTCTGGCCGTGTGCTAGATGCAGATGGCAAACCAATAGTTGGCGCTTCTGTAATTGTAAAAGGCGCTACTGGTGGATCGGTAACCAACGCAGAGGGTTATTTTAAAATCAATGTGGAGGATAAAGACAGGATATTGGTGGTATCATTTGTGGGCTATAAAAAACAAGAGATTACTATTAATGACAGAAAAGTGATTAATATAGTTCTAGAAGAAAAAACTGACCAAATCAATGAAGTGGTGATCACGGGTATTTTTACCCGTAAAGCATCAACTTACACAGGTTCGGCTACAACCGTTAGTGCCAAAGAGTTACAGCAGTTTGGTAACCGTAACCTGATAACTTCTTTGAGAAATGTGGAACCTGCTTTTAATATCATTGAAAGCAATACGTTTGGATCAGACCCCAACCGTTTGCCCGAAATTCAGATCCGTGGTAATTCAAGTCTTCCGAATGTTACACAATTACAAGATCAAACACGTGTGGGTTTAAATACACCACTTGTAATTCTGGATGGATTTGAATCTTCACTGCAAAAATTACTCGATATTAATGCAAATGAAGTAGATGCCATTACCATATTGAAAGATGCATCGGCCACAGCAATTTATGGTTCAAGAGGAGCAAACGGGGTGGTAATTATCACAACCAAAGCGCCTAAACCAGGAAAATTAAGGATCAGCTACCGAGGCGACATGAATATGGAAGTGCCTGATCTTAATGCTTATAGTGTTTTGGAAGCAAGAGAAAAACTTGACCTTGAACAAAAAGTTGGATTATACACAACCCCACGTGCAGAAAACCAAGTACCACTTACTCGTTACTATAACTATTTATTAAATGAGGTAAACAGTGGTGTAAATACTTATTGGTTATCCCAACCACTTACTACATCTATTGATCAACGACATAATATTCGCTTGGAAGGAGGTGACCAGGCTTTCCGTTATTCAGCATCTGCGCAGGTCAATGATGTGCAGGGGGTAATGAAAGGATCGTATCGTAAGAACTTTAATGGTACCATCAACCTTTCTTATCTATATAAAAATATAAAATTCTCTAATAGCCTGATTATCGGCATAACAAATACTGCCAATTCTCCTTATGGAACATTTAGTGATTATGTGAACATGAATTCTTACTGGAGATTGTATGACAGTACTGGTAAATTGAATAAATTTTTAGGTAATCCCGGTAATACAGATTACACTAACCGTTGGAGCACTTTGCCCACCAACCCAATGTACAATGGCACTCTGAACACATTCGACAAAAACAATGCCACTGCATTAACCAATAATACATCTATTGAATGGGCTGTAACAAAAGACCTGCAATTCAGAACACGTTTAGGTTTGACAAAAATTACTGACCAGAGCGATAAATTCAGACCGTCAGATCATACCGCTTTTTCCAACTATTCTGCAGCAGATGTTTTTAGGAAGGGTGATTATGCGTATGGCGTTGGAAATACAATCAATTATGATGGAAGTGTGAGTTTCAACTATACAAAATTGATTGCTCAAAAGCATTCTATTTTTGCGGGCATTGATTATAATATCAGACAAAACAAAAACTCTACCTACAACTTTCTTGCAGAAGGATTTAATAATCCAAATTTTGATTTGATTTCTACGGCTTTGCAATATGCACAAAACGGAAAACCAAGCGGAACTGAAAATTTATCAAGAGCGGTAGGTATTACAGCCAATGTAAACTATGCATATAAGAACCGTTATTTTGTTGATGCCTCTTTCCGCGAAGATGGCTCATCGCAGTTTGGTTCCAATAAAAGATTTGCGCCATTCTGGTCAACTGGTTTGGGCTGGAATCTTGAAAAGGAAGCATTTTTGAGAGATGCGAAATTTATCAATCGATTAAAAATCCGTGGATCTATGGGTATTACAGGTTCACAGAACTTTAGTTCTTATCAGGCATTATCTACTTACCAATATTATACCGCAGATCGTTATTATAACTGGATGGGAGCATATCTGTTAGGATTGGGTAACCCTGATCTTCAATGGCAGCAAAAAATGAATTACGATTTAGGAGTAGAGGCGCAATTGTTTAACCAACGCGTTTCTATCAAAGCAGATTATTATGTTGGTACTACAAACAACCTGGTATCTTCTGTAAACCTTCCATCATCCAATGGATTTACCAGTTATGTTGAAAATATTGGTTCGATGGAAAACCGCGGCTTTGAAGTAAAAGTAACCGGCTTCCTGATCAAAAATCCAAAAAAGAACATAGCCTGGAGTATAACAGCTGCTTTCTTCCAAAACAAAAATAAGATCAACACAATTTCACAGGCTTTGAAAGATGCACAGAAAGCGATTGAAATGGCTGGCGGGTCCAATCCGAATATTTTATACAGAGAAGGTTATTCAACTAACACAATCTGGACAGTTCCTTCTTTGGGAATCGATCCAAGTACCGGTAAAGAATTATACATGAACAAAAACGGTACACCAACTTTTACATGGAATTCATTAGATCTGGCAGCAGCAGGGGTTACTGATCCAAAGATTCAGGGTAATTTCAGTTCTATGTTTCGTTACAAAACATTCACTGCCAATATTTCATTTGGATATCGTTTTGGAGGACAGTTATATAACCAAACGCTAATCAATAAAGTAGAAAATGCCAACTATAACTACAATGTTGATTCCCGTGTATATGAAAATCGTTGGCAGAATCCGGGTGACCAATCTGCATTTAAAGGATTAATGGTAACCACGGCAACTCAAATGACTTCAAGATTTGTTCAGGATGAGAAAACATTGAATTGTCAGAATATTAATCTGCAATATGATTTGGTATCGGAATCCCTAAAAAAGAAATTGAATTTCGAATTGCTCTCATTCTCCTTAAGCATGGCTGATGCATTCTACATCTCCACTGTAAAAAGAGAAAGGGGATTGTCTTATCCATTTTCAAGACAGGTATCATTCAGTATTTCAGCCACGTTTTAAATTATTAATATTAATTCAGTATGAAAAATATACAATTATTAATCATAGCTATCATTGGAGTAACTGCACTTAGCTCTTGTCAAAAATACCTTACGGTTTCGCCGAAAACACAGGTAGTACAAACAGTCTTACTAAGTACCGAAACTGGTTATAAAGATGCATTAACAGGCGTTTACATCCAGATGAAATCAAATAATAGTTATGGCCAGAATCTTACCATGACTACCATTGAACAATTAATTTCTAGTTGGGATGTAACTACCAATTCAACCGAACAGAAATTGGGGCTTTTCAATTATACTGATGCCAATGTTGATGCGTTAATGACTACAATTTACTCACAGCAGTACACCATCATAGCAAGTGTCAATGCAATTTTGGGTCAAATCGACGCAAATAAATCTGCTTTTACAACTCCTGGTTTGTATGAATTGATTAAAGGTGAATGTTTAGCAATCAGGGCATATTGTCATTTTGATGTTTTGCGTATTTGGGGTCCTATTCCTTCAGCGTCGGGTTCGGCAGTGATACCTCCTTATGTAACGGTGTTATCTAATCAGCCCAATTCATTAACCAACTATACCCAGTTTCAGGGACAGTTATTAAGCGATCTTACTGATGCAGAAAATTTATTGAAAGGAGTAGATCCGATCCTGAATTATTCGTTGCTGAATTTGAGTCGCCCGGGATCAACTGCAACCACCTTCAACCCAACCGATACCTATTTTGCTTTCCGCTATTTACGCATGAATTATTATGCAGTAAAAGCATTACAGGCAAGGGCTTATCTGTGGTTTAACAATACAGCAAAAGCATATGAGTGCTCTAAAGTGGTGATCAGTGCCATCAATCCTGATGGGTCTGTAAAATTCCGCTTGGGTAATACATCGGATATGACTGCGAAAGATTTTGCACTTACTCCTGAACAGGTTTTTGGTTTGTATGATTTTAATTTGTACACCAAATACAATAACCTGTTTGCCAATGGTACGTTGAAAAAAGGAACAGCAGCCACTACGATCACCACACAATTATATGGTAATACGGGAACCGATATCCGCGAGGTGAATTTATGGTTATTGGTTACGCAGCCCAATCAGGCAAAAACGTATATCTGTCAGAAATACAATGTACCGCAAACCATTGCGAGTGCACAAGCTGATGTAAACCGCATACCGATGTTGCGTTTAAGCGAAATGTATTTTATTGCCATGGAAACTGCCCCGCTTTCAGAAGCGCAAACGTTGTGGGCAGCCTACCGAACGGCCCGAAACATTCCGGTAACCACATTGCCATCAGACCCTGTACTTATTCAGAATACTTTATTACCGGAATACAGAAAGGAGTTTTACGCAGAAGGACAGGCATTTTATGCTTACAAAAGATTAAACAGTCTTACAGCAAGTGTACTATTTGTACCAACGGGTTCTGTTATCAATTATTTATTCCCTTTACCAAAAACCGAATTAGTTAAATAATAAATCGTTTACAAATGAAAACAACAAAATATTTCATGGTAGCCCTTTTGTTATTAACATGGGCCGCCTGCAAAAAAGAAGATTATAAAATGTTTACGGATGTTGCAAGGATTCAGTTTGGACCTGATGTTACCAGAATTTACCAAACATCCTACAATTTGGCGGATACAACTAAAGATTTCACTTTTGTATATAATGCTCCTACCAACAAACAGGATACGGTTTGGTTTGATATATATGCCATTGGAGGGGTATCAACCAAAGACAGGATATTTAAATTGCAACAGGTTGCTGATACAACCGGCGCATTGAATGCTGTTCCTGGTGTAGATTATAAGGCATTTACTGATGCTTCAGTAAACAGTAAATATGTAATAAAAGCTGGCGAGAGAAATACTTTAGTACCTATCGTTTTACTACGTTCAGCTACATTGAAAACAGCTACAGTTACTTTAATCATTAAAGTTGCTGCGAACGATGATTTTCAATTGGGCGAAACCACCAATATCTGGAGAAAAGTAACTTCTACAGACAGGCTAAGTAAACCTGCTGCATGGACATCAACCATCAATATTTATTTTGGAACCTATAGTGTGGTAAAGCACCAGTTTATGATTGATGTAACCGGCAAAAAATGGGATCAGACATTTTTAAGCGGAGTGCTCAGCGATTTTACACAATTGATATACTATACCAATGTGTGCAAAACAGCCTTGATCAATTATAACAATGCTCACCCCGGTAATCCACTGCGCGATGAAACAGGAGCATTGGTGGTATTTCCATAAATCAATAAAAAATAACTAATGAAAAAATTATATATACTAACGCTGGCAGTAACTATAGCTGCAATGGTTTCATCCTGCTATAAAGACAAAGGCAATTATTCTTATGCAACCAGTGAGGTTATTACTATTACCGGAATTGCACCATCCTATGATAAGATTTCGAAGCAGGATAAAATCACTTTAACGCCAACGGTATCGTCTTCTTCACCCAATGCTAGCTTTGAATACTTCTGGGGTATTTATGAAACCAATGTACAAGGTTCGGTTCCTAAAATTGATACCATTGCAAAAACATTGAATCTTGATTATTTTATTACCCAATCGGCAAAAGCATGGGTACTGGTATTTGGTGCTAAAAACAAAACAACAGGGTTGCAACAATTGGTTACATCAACTATTAATGTAATAACTCCTTTTACCCGTGGTTGGTATGTTTTGAAAGATGATGGCACAAGTACAGATTTAGATCTCTTTTTAACACCCACTTCTATTGTGCCTTCATCGCAGATAAATAATGTATTTAGCCTTATAAACGGAAAAAAATTAAACGGTAAGGCTCAGTTTCTTTCTTTTGATAATACCTATAAATCTATGGTAACAGGTGTTTTGGGAAATACAAAGGCATTGTTTGTCACCTCCGATAAAGACGCCTCTGTAATAGATATCAACTCATTATTGGAGATTCGCGACTTTAACAGCCTGTTCTATACACCACCATCTATCAAAGCACCCACATTTGTTGGGCCGGGTTCCCAGGCTGATTTCTTTATCAATGCAGGTCAGCTGTACAGTATTTATTCAATGTCGTCCAATGTAGGTCAGTTTGCAGCACGACAGTTAAAAGACGCGTTGAATACGGATTATTATTTATCTAAGTACTTCATCAATTTCACATTGGCCAATCCAATATTTTTTGATGAAAACAGCAGTTCCTTTGTTTCTGCAGGAGGTGCCGGTACAGTGTTGAACAGTGTTTCCGATGCAACCGGTACAGCTATGAAGGCTAACAATAATAACAAAACACTTTTGTACATGGGTATTAAAACTACAACACCCACAGGAGTTGCATTGTTTCAGGATAAGACCAATACATCGCTCAAAATATTAACAGCCATAACAGCCAATACTGCCGCTTTCAATATGGTGAATGATACTTTGCTCAACACAAGCAAATTATACAGTGCTACATTGGTTACAACAAATCTGGTTGATGAGAATTTTATCTATTTTGTTGTAGGTAACCAGGTATGGTCGCGTAACCTCTCTAACAAATTTGAGCAGTTGCAATACACTGCTCCTGCAGGTGAAACGATCACATATCTTCGTCATAAAAAATATACTGCAGAAGCGACTTATGCATATAACTATATTGCCATTGGTACTAAATCGGGCACCGGCTATACTGTTCGTATGTTTACTAAAACATCAGGTAATCTGGCAGCAACTCCGGATATCACTATGAACGGTACCGGTTCTGTAGGAGACATTATTTATATGTCACCATCAGTTGGCTCAAACACCTATCTTCCAACTTACTAAATAAAATCTTTGAAATACCGGGGCCATGCATAATAGCTGGTGCCGGTATCAAAAAATATCATTTAAACCATTTAAAAAATAACTATGAAAAATTTCAAGGTACTGGTATTGTTTTGCATGATTGTAGTAACCCAGATCGTATATGGCCAGCAAATTAAAATGGCCATGATACAAGGAAAGATCACTGTTAAAAACATGCCCAAAGAGATTGCATTATATTCCATTGTGAATGGAGAAACGGTACTGCATTCAAAAGTGAATGTTGATGAAGATGGTAATTTTGGTTTTTATTTTGCACCCTCATACAGTGGCTTTTACCGAATTGCCGAAAGGAAAATTCCAGTAAGATTATACATCACCCCGGGAAAGAAAACCAGTATTGATATAACTGATGAGGGTTATTCAGTATTGGAAGCAACCGACAAAGAAAATAAAAAGATGGAGGAGTGGTCAAACATTATTGGAAAAATGAAGAACGCGAACTCACTTGGGGCAATGAATACTTACAGAGATATTTTTCCTGAAATGCCTGCAATAGAGAAACAAAAAAACACTTTTGTGGCAAATCTTAAAACAGGCAATAACTCATTTGATAAATTGATGGAAGCTATGTCTGAAGCCGATTTCGAATACGAGCTCTTTCACTTTCTGAACATGCCAAGAACTGTTCATCCTAAGTTTGATTCTTTGCCTGATATATACAGAAAATATGCAGCAGGACCTCATTATACTTCTACAGCATCAATGAAATATGATTTCGGGCAACAATCAATCGGGGCCTATCTAATGTATATGTACAGCGAAAAAATGAGCAAGGGCGTAAAACCGGGACCAGATTTTATGCAACAATCAGCCATAGAAAATATCAAGAACGATACTTTAAAAGGATGGTATTTTCTCAACAACAATCTTGTTCGTGCCAGGGCTTTTGATCAGAAATACCGTGATATGGCCGAGAAATATAAACCCTATATTTTAACCGATGCACAAAAACAAAAGCTTCACAATTTTGAATTAACCATCCGAACATTTGGTGATGGAGAACAGGCCATCAATTTCGATGGTAAAACACCGGCAGGTAAAACCGTTGCTTTAAACGACCTGAAGGGTAAAGTGGTGCTGGTAGATGTTTGGGCTACCTGGTGTGGACCTTGTCGGAAAGAAATTCCTGCTTTGCAGAAACTAGAAAAAGAAATGGAGGGTAAGGATATAGTATTCATGAGTTATTCGATTGATGAAAAGAAAGATTATGATAAGTGGAAAAAAATGATTGTAGACAGTACATTAGGTGGTTTGCAATTAATAGGAGATTTAGCTTGGAAATCAGATATATGTACCAATTACAAAATTACCGGAATCCCACGTTTTATGTTATTTGATAAAGAAGGGAAAATTGTTACCATTGATTCGCCTCGCCCTTCTAATCCGGATTTGAAAACACTGATAGAAAAACATTTAAAATAATCCGGCTGAATTTATAAGATCAATTATGAAAAATTACCTGAGTTTATTTTTTCTTTTTTGCTTTTTTTTTGCATCGGCGCAACATGACAGTATTACTATTAAAGGTGTTTTGAAAGGGCAGGGGAAACAATGGGTGAGTATTTCTTTTACAGGGTCTAACGGAAAAAATACCAGCGTTAATGTGTTGGCGGTAAATGATAGTTTTCAATGCAAAGTTCCCAAACAGGATTTCCCTGTTATGGCAAGATTATTTTCCGGTGCCCAGAAATCCCTTTCAAAATCTGAGAATGGTATAAATTATGGCAATCCTGCACCTCCCATGATGTTATTTGTATATCATTCCGATCTTTTTGTAACGGGTGATGTTCCCATTTTACATACAGGTACTATTCTGGGGGATAGCGAGAACCTTGACTATACAGATCTTAAAAAAATGATCAGCCAACCTGAAAAGCAGCTCTGGGAAATCAGAAATGCGATGTTTTATCTAAGCGAAAAGGACAGTGCTAACAGAAAAAAAATGATGGCAGAGGTTACCGTTCTTTCAAGAAAAGAAGCTGAGATAAAACGAAAATTTATCAGCGATCATCCTGCCTCTTTTGCCAGTCTGCTTACTTTAAGCATGATGGAAAATTTTTACACCACAAGCGATTACGCGGAAGCGTATGAACATTTAACAGCTGCCTATAAAAAGACCAGTATCGCTAAAAATGTAGAAAAAAGAATACAGTTGTTTTCAACCACTGCAAAAGGTTCAGCAGCTATACCCTTCATCAGAAAAGATAAAGATGGAAATGAAATAAGTCTGGCTGCCTATAAAGGAAAAGTTGTGCTCCTTGATTTTTGGGGAAGTTGGTGTGGTCCTTGTCGTGCTACTCACCCACACCTGAAAGAATTGTATGCCCAATATAAAAACAAAGGATTTGAGATCATTGCCATTGCCAATGAAACCGCCAAAACACCGGAAGAACAAAGAAAGAACTGGTTAAACGCCATCAAAACCGATCAGATTCCATGGGTGCATATTCTGAATAATGACGGTGCAGAAAAGCAAAACCTCGTTACTGATTATCATATCGCTGCATTCCCCACCAAAATATTACTTGATAAACAAGGCAATATTGTACTGAGAATTACAGCTGCCGCAACAGATGATCTTGATAAGGCGCTAGAAAAATTATGTAAATAAAATCTATAATGATTCCAGAAAAATTATATATGAAAAAAATCCTGATTGTATTCTTATTGGCATTTGCAAATATATCATTAAGCATTGCTCAGGAAACCAAATTCTTTGATGGCTCATTTATCGATGCATTAAGTAAAGCCAAAGCAGAAAACAAATTATTATTGGTGGATTGTTATTTTGAAGGTTGTATGCCTTGTAAAGAAATGGAAACCAGGGTATTTCCGGCACCCGGTATTGGGAATTATTTGAATACAAATTTTGTTGCTTGGAAAACAGATGTTTTTAAAGAAGAAGAAGGTAAATTGGTTGCCGCCAAATATGGTATTACCGGTTTCCCTTCTTATATCATGTTAGATGGTAGTGGTAAAGTGGTCAATATTACGATTGGTTTTACATCTGAAAAAAAATTTCTTCCTATTCTGCAGGCTTCTGTAGCTGATGCGAAATCAGGTAATGTTAAAAATTTCACATCTAGTTTGAAAATGGAGTTCCCTTCTTTTTACTGGGATTACCGTAAAACCGATCACAAATTTGATAAAGAAGCCTGCTATAAATACTTTGATGCTCAAGTCGACTGGAATAATGAAGTGAATTTTATTTTATTAACAGCCATGCCATTGAATGAGAAGTACACAGAAATCTATCTTTCCAATGCAGATCTGTTTGCAAAAAACTATAGCCGGATGATGGTAAGAAACAAGATCCTCGGCATTATGCAGAGCAAAGCAAAAAAAATGGCAGTCTCAAACGATGCAGTGGCATTTGATGACATGAAAAACAGATACAAAACCATTTTTGCAGATGAGTGGACAAGGTTTGACAAGATTTTTACTGAAGTGTTTTATAACGCCAATAAGGATTATTCCGCTTTTGTAAAGTATGTAAAGAACAATCCCGCGTATGACAGCGACGACAGGATCTCATTTGCCAACTCCCTAATGCAAACTAACAAAGACGATAAGGCAGTATTGGAAGCATTACCGGCATTGTTTTTGGAAAAAGATAATACAGTAAGAGGTTTTGATTATAACTATACTATGGCAGTGATTTATTTTAAATTGAATCAAATTGAAAAAGCAGGCCTTTATGTGAAAGCAGCACTCAAATTCAATTCAAAACAAAATGAACTGGCCAATGCAAATAATATGTTGCAGGCACTTGAATCACCCGAAAGGAGTAAAATCTACAGGCCTATTGGTTTAATGAGGCAAAAGTCTTTGTTGATTGATTAAAAAAGTCTTTCCAATCCTTCTCGTTCCTAGTATCAGGATAACCTTATTGCTTTCTAATAAGTTGGTGATTTGAGGTTCAATTATTCTATTGATTACTTTCAATGTGTTCTAATTTTTCATAGATATAGTAAAAAGGATAATTGACTATCTATATACCTATTAAAAATGATAATGAACATGAATTTTTACCAATTATTACAAAGAAATGCTTAATAATGTGCGCATTAAAAAATGATCCGCTACGGTTACAGTCAAATTGTATCAGGATTCAAAAAAGGAAAACAAATAGATATTAAAATGGGCAACTAGTAAAATCCACAGACTTAAAACCCCAAATTCCATTAATGCTTGACCCCCTTTTAAAAATTACAGTTTAGTCTTTGTAAGACTGGCGCAACTATTTGAATTTAATTACTTTTTGGGGCATTTACACATGGCGTTGATGGGTGTTTGAAATTTGGAGATCCTAGGTAATGGTTTATTGTATAAGGGGAATCAATGTATATGGATTTCCAAGCCTGCTTCGCTGAAATTAAACATTTTTAACTAACTTGTATTTTACCCCTTGTAAAAAGTAGCTGTTACAGAATTATCTAAATCAGAAATGATGAATAATCACAAATAAAAAATGAGCATGAAAAAATATTTTTTGATTTTATTTTTTTTAATAGGGGTAATACATCAAGCATTTTCGCAGGATAAAAAAACTGGGTATGATTTTAATAGAGTTATTAAAAAAATAAGAGATAGTGCCAGCTCTATTTTATCTATGCAAGATTCGAAAGACAAGGCATTCTATTTGTATAAATTAGGTAGTTCCTATACATTAAATAATGCCGACAGTTCGATTTTATATTTAAAATTATCTGAAAAAATTGCGCTTCAATTTAATTTTAAAGAAATTTATCCTCGTATTCACACTAGTTTGGGGCAGGTTAATAGATATTTAAAAAGCAATTATTCTAGTGCATTATACTATAATACTTTAGCCAAAAAAGAGAAAGAAGATTTAGGAATAAAAGATGTGTTCCCCGACTTTAATATAATGGAAGATTATGCATTCATGGGCAGCAATACTAAAACTGAAAAATTGCTTGAAAAAATTAAACCTACTGTTTTTGAAGTTAGTTTAAAGGGAAAGAACAGCGCTTTGGTTGGTCAGGTTGGTCAATGTTATGATGTAATGAATCAAAACGATTCTGCCATAAAATATAGTTTATTGGCATTGGAAGTTAACAAAGCCCTTCCTGATGGTAAAAGATGGGGCTTCCCCTACGTAGTTTTAGGAAAAGTTTATTTAAAGAAGGAGGAATATAAAAAGTCGTTAGGTTTTATTTATTCAGGCTTAAAATACATATTAGCCAATAAATTTGAAAAAGATATTCAGCAAGCATATGTGTGTGTTGCCAATGACTATTTTGGATTAAAAAATATGGATAGTTCCATTTTTTATGCAAGGCTTTCTTATAACTTAGGTAGAAAAAGTTCCTTCAATGAAGTTATTTTAAATTCAAGTCAGCTTTTATTTAAGATATATAATCAGCAAAATAAATTTGATAGTGCCTTTAAATATTTGCAAATCTCTTCAGCTTTAAAAGATAAATTGGCTTTACAAAACAGAATCAATGATATTGATAATATATCACTTAATGAAACAGTCAGAGAACAGGAAAAGGCAGATCAAGAAAAACAAAAAAACAGATTGATTATTGGATTTTCATTATTTTTTGTCATTATTTTCTCTTGTTATTTTTTCTATAATAGGTATAAACAGAAAGAAAGTATTCGCAGAATAGAAGAGGATCGTAAGAATAAGGAATTAAAGGCAGCACAAGACTTGCAACTGAGTATGTTGCCTAAAGTATTGCCCAAGAATGCCGATTTAGATATTGCTGCGTTTATAAGATCTTCAACAGAAGTGGGTGGCGATTATTATGATTTCTTTGACCATAAAGGGAAGGCGCTATATTCTATTTGTGGCGATGCAACTGGCCATGGGGTAGCTTCTGGCATGATGGTATCTGTAACCAAAGCCGGTTTAAATGGTATTGATGCATTACCTGCCAATACCATCTTACATAAATTAAATAATATTGTTAAGAATATTGATTTAGGTACATTAAGAATGAGTTTGAATGTAATTCAAATAAAGTCAAATGAATTTGAACTGAGTTCAGCTGGAATGCCGCCAGTTTACCATTATGTAGCCGCTACCAATAAAGTGGAGGAGATTTTAATTCAAGGTCTTCCTCTAGGTGGAATTAGAGAGGTGCATTTTGATCTCCTGAAAAGAAATTTTAATAAAGGCGATATTATTGTGCAATTGTCTGACGGGCTTCCTGAAGCGCCAAATTTAGTAGGGGAGATGTACGATTATGAAAGGTTACGTCAACTGATTGAAAACAATGGAAGTAAATCAGCGCAGGGAATGGTTGATTCCTTAATTGAATCGGTTGATAGTTGGCTTCAAGGTCAACACAATCCAGATGATATTACTTTAGTGGTTATTAAAAAAAATAAATAAAAAAAGTAGTTGGTTTACAAAAAGCACATTCACTTTTTTAAATTTATACAAAAAGCAAAAGAATAATTATGAAATATATTTTAATTATATTAATCTTATTATGTGGAAATAATATAATTGCTCAAAAAAGGACAATATTAAATATCCCTTATTATAGTGATAAAACCAACAAGGATGCCTATAAACAAAGTCAATGCAAATTGGATATATATATCCCAAATAGTAATAAGGCATTGCCAGTAATTATTTGGTTTCACGGTGGAGGTTTAAAAGCTGGCACTAAAGAAATTTCGGAAGAATTAAAAAATGACAAGTTTATAATTGTTTCTGTAGAATACAGATTAAGTCCGAAAGTAAAATCACCAGTATTTATAGAAGACGCAGCCGCCTCAGTAGCATGGGTGTTTAATAATATTCAACAATATGGTGGCGATACAAGTAAGATATTTTTATCGGGTCATTCAGCGGGCGGTTATTTAGCAATGATGTTGACGATGGATGAATCATGGTTATTAAAACAGCATATTTCAAATAGTAGAATTAAAGCAGCGATTCCCTTAAGCCCTCAAGTAATTACTCATTTTACTATTAGGGCAGAAAATAATATAAAAGATATACAACCAGTTATTAACGAGTTTGCTCCAATGAACTTTATAAAGTCTACTACACCCATAATTATTGATATCACAGGTGATCGAGAATTGGAGTTATTAGGTAGGTATGAAGAGAATGCCTATTTTGTTAGAATGATGAAATTAGCGGGCAATAAAAATATTTCACTTTACGAATTACAAGGATTTAGTCACGGAGCCATGTATCTTCCTGGAATTCATTTAATGTTTCAAGAAATTGATAAAATTTTAAATAAAAAATAAATCATACAATTCAATATGTCTTGAAACTACTGTATCTAATAACATCCCCCTAGTTTTAAAAAATGCTAATATTCATGCTATTATTGGAAAACCCAGTGTAAGGTTTTTCTAGGACGAGACAATTGGTGATTTGAGGTTCAATTATTCTATTAATTACTTTCAATGTGTTCTAATTTTTCATAGATATAGTAAAAAGGATAATTGACTATCTATATTTCTAGTAAAAATGATAATGCACATGAATTTTTACCTATTATGATAAAGAAATGCATAATAATGTGCGCATTAAAAAATGATCCGCTACGGTTACAGTCAAATTGTATCAGGATTCAAAAAAGGAAAACAAATAGATATTAA
>CAIKZP010000187.1 GCA_903831935.1 uncultured Bacteroidota bacterium
CTATAACCAACTTTTGTTTTCTCTGTAAAAGAACCGTCTTTTTCTGTTGGTAAAATACTAACGGTTATATCTTGTGTATTGTTAAGCGCGGCTGCTCTAACAAACAAAAAAGAAAAGAAAAGAAAATATAATAACCGCTTCCTTAGTTTGCTAGTTTTTCGTACAGCCAAATGCTTTTAAAAGTGTTGTGCCTGCTAGTTACTTCGTGCGCCAAAAATGGAAAGGTATATATTTCGCTATTTTTTTGAACAGAGGGTTTGAGTTTATTATAGGCGCCAATTGTTGTAATTGGTGGTGCCAGCGGATCTAACAAACCAACACCGTATAAAATAGCACAGTTTATCTGTGGCATGAAGTTTTGAATTTCAAAATAATTTAGCGTTTGCAACATTTCTTCTTTGGAAATTTGCGTGGAATTATCTGTTAAATAATTATTGATATATTTTAAAATAAACGACTCCTCTTTAATTTGTGGCTCCATTAATAAGTTCAAATGAAAATTGCAGTAGGTAGGATTATCGGCAACACAGGTTTTAATTTTTTTATTTAAAAGCGATGAAACAACCAACGCCTCCGATGCCCCCTGGCTTCCACCAATAACCGCAATTTTAGACAAATCAAAACCCAAATTTTCGTTGGCAAATAAAAAGTCAATCGCCCTAACACAATCCATATAAATGCCGCGGTAAATATATTTTTCTGGATCGTCTATATTTAGCGTTAAGAGGTCTTTTTTATGGGGGTTTATATTCTGCATGTTTTCTACATCAGAACCCCTTGCGTTGATAGAGAGCCCAACAAAATCGTCGGAAATTTGCGGTTCTGCTTTTATTTGATAACCAGAATACAAAACCACCACCGGAAATTTTCTGGTAATTAAAACCCGGGGGATGGTTAACCAACCATCTATTTTTATATTACCCAAAGATTTCATTTCTATTTTATACACCCTGTTTTTATTGGTCGACTGAAGCTTGTCTTCTTCTATTTTATAATCGGGCTGAACGGCCGCCAATTCGTCCATTGCTTTTTTCCAAAACGCATCAAAATTTGTTGGTCGATGATAAGTATTATTTATTTGAGCAATATCGTAACCAAAACTATAGTGTACCGTATCGTCGTAGGTTGGGGTGTTTATAGAAAAATCAATATTATATATTCCAGGATTGGGCGGTGCTGTTATATTAAATTCTACCGATTTGCTGGCTTTTTTTGCAAGGACCATATCGTTAAGTTTACCCGATACCAAAACACCAGTAACCGCATCTTTTACGGTATAGCCAACCGTTCCTGCTTGTTTTGTTTGATACTTGTTTTGCAATACCACATCATATATAATAGGAGCGCCTGCCACAAAAATTCCGTCGGCGTTTTTGGGTTTCATTGTTGAAACAATTTCACCATCTCCATCTTCTTCGTTGGATTCGTTGGTATTTTCTTTTTGAGATAATACTGTTTGTTTTTCTTTTGAAATTTTTGCAGATTTCTTCGATTTTCCAAAAACAAAATTGAAATTAAAGCTTGATTTTTTTTCGTTTAATTCTAAAGTAAACTCAATGTCAAAAGCACCGTCTTCGGTGTGTGGAATTGTAAATACTGTTTGCAATTTTTTATTAGCAGGAATACTAATATCAAAACTATTTTGCAACAAAACCGAATTTTCTTTTTTAACCACATACGCAATTGTTCCCTCTTGTGCTTCTGGTTGTCCGTTTTCAATAAATAGCTGGTATTTTACTTTTGATTTTGCGGTAAACTGGTTGTTTGAAGAAACCGGTGTTATTAAAATTTTAATTTCTCCTTGTTGATTTTTTTTTGTTAGCCCTGTTCTATAAGCATTGATAGCCGCCTCGGTTTTATTTGCTGTTATACTTAAACAACAAATTACAAAAAGCGTTGAGAAAAATAATTGGTTACTATTTTTGAGGCTTTTTAACAAATGATATTTTGGGGTCTTGTTTATCATCCAATAATTGGATTAATTTTTTTTTCTAAAAAACTCGATTTTCTAATGGCTAAATTCAATGGCTCTTCCATTAGTTTATATAATACAATTGATACAAGGTTTAATAAAACAAAAACCAGGGCAATATAAAGTATGCTATCGTTTAGTTTTTCTGGAACCCATTCTAAACCATGGTTGTCGAACCAATTAAATAGTAAATCAATTGTGTTTCTAGAAATGTTTTTTAGAAATGTTGCAATCACGCCAATATGAATTAGGTAAAATATATAAGAGCTTTTACCCAATAGTTGCATGGTTGCAGAAGAGAGAAATTTTTGCAGCCAAGATTTTTCTATTATTAAACCATAGTATAAAACGGCAATGGATATTGGTAAAATTATATTGTTTGTAAATATTCCAAACGGATGGTATAATCCAAATTCTCTTCCGTTTAATGGTAGAAAAACTAGTACCGAAACAGCTATTACCATTCCCAATACACCCATTGTTGTAAAAACTGGCCGCGGAAGAATTTTTTCTTTTTTTTCTAAAACAATTAATGCAAGTTTCATTCCAATAAAAAACTCAACACAGCGTCCAAAAAAAGTGTAGAGAAATAAAAATTGAAAGTTTTTAAAAAAACCAAAAACAGAAAAATTTGAAAAAACCAACACCATTGTTATACCAAATACCAAAAGCAACAAAGGATAATAAATTAAATTGTTTTTATTTCTTTTGATGCCAATAAATAAAACTGGTGCCAATAAATAAAAGCATTCTTCTACCGTTAGAGACCATCCTTGACCAACACCAGTGAATTTTAGGTCGTCAAAAAATCCCCTAATAAAAAATATATTTAAAAACAGAATTAGTATAGGAGATTGAACGGTGCCAATAACCGAAGCTTCGCCTCCAATTAAAAAATACAACAAGAATGTTAGTAGGGTTAAAAATAAATACATCGGATAAATACGCGCTATTCTATTCTTAATGTATTTGCGAAACCACGACCCAGTTATTTCACTATTTCCATAATAACGCATACAAATTAAAAAACCACTCAAAACAAAAAACATGGTTACCCCCATATGAAATTCATTAAGGGTTCTTTGTATAGGATAAGAAAAATCTAGTTGATTGTAGTGGTGAAAAAACACAAAAAATGCGGCTATTGCACGTACGCCAGTTAGGGCTGGGATGTATGAATTTGCCTTCATCAGAGATCCAGTTTGTTTAGGGGTGGTGTAAAAATTACGCCAAATCCTTGGCTTTTTACTATTAATTGATAATTTATAACGAATAATTTATAGTTATATTATTTACAGAGCGTTTAAATATTATTTTTTTTATCCATAAATAAAAAGCCACCCTTTAAAAAAAGGATGGCCTGTGCTTACTAACCACACATAAAACGGTAATAAATACTATTATGCTTCAGCGGCAATTTTTACTTCATTAATTTTTGCCCTGATTTTTGCTTCAATTTCATTAGCTAGTTCTGGGTTATCGTGTAATAAACCTTTCACCGATTCTCTTCCTTGACCTAGTTTATTAGATTCATAACTAAACCAGCTACCACTTTTATTAACGATACCTAGTTCTACACCCATATCAACAATCTCACCCATTTTACTAATACCTTCTCCAAAAATAATATCAAACTCGGCCGCCCTAAATGGAGGTGCCACTTTGTTTTTTACCACTTTTACTTTCACGTGATTACCCACTGCAGCGTCTCCGTCTTTAATTTGAGACATTCTTCTAATATCTAAACGCACTGAGGCATAAAACTTAAGTGCATTACCGCCTGTGGTTGTTTCTGGATTTCCAAACATTACCCCAATTTTTTCGCGTAATTGGTTGATGAAAATACAAACCGTGTTGGTTTTATTAATGGTAGCGGTTAATTTCCTTAGCGCTTGACTCATTAATCTAGCGTGTAAACCCATTTTACTATCACCCATTTCACCCTCTAATTCACTTTTTGGAACCAAGGCAGCAACTGAGTCAATAACTACTACATCTAAGGCGCCTGATAAAATTAAGCGGTCGGCAATTTCTAGTGCTTGCTCGCCATAATCGGGTTGAGAGATTAATAAATTATCTACATCTACGCCAAGTTTTTTTGCATAAGCACTATCAAAAGCATGTTCTGCATCAATAAATGCACACATTCCACCTTTCTTTTGGGCTTCTGCAATTACGTGAATAGCAACAGTTGTTTTACCAGAAGATTCTGGTCCGTATATTTCAATAACCCTTCCTTTTGGTAAACCTCCTACGCCTAAAGCAGCGTCTAAACCGATAGATCCAGTAGAAATTACTTCCATTGGGTCTTGGTTTCTTTCATTCATCATCATTACACTGCCTTTACCATAATCTTTATCGATTTTATCAATCGTTAGCTTTAAAGCTTTTAGTTTTTCTGCGTTACTCATAATCTGTTAATTAATGCGTTCGTTTAACTTAAAATTTAATGGAGGACTAAAATTAGTACTAATAATTAATATAAACTAATTTTTTTAGTATTTATTTTACTAACCGATTTAGTTTTATAGCTAATTACTTAGGTAAAAGTAGGTGAGAACTGATAATTCCAATAAATAAATACACCTTATTTTAAACAGGTAAATCAATTTTATAATTGTAAAAGAATTAGCCGAGTAATCCGGCCGCCCTACTTATTTCTAACATTCTATCCATTGGTTTTTTTGCGGCAATTCTAAGGTTTTCGTCCATAATAATTTCTGGCGTCTCATACTGCATACATAAATAGAGTTTCTCGAGCGTATTAAGCTTCATATGCGGGCAATCGTTACATGCACAGTTGTTGGTAGGGGGAGCAGGTATAAATGTCTTTTTTGGACTATCCTGTTGCATTTGATGTAAAATACCTGTTTCGGTAGCAACAATATATTCTTGCGCAGTATCTGTTATAGAAAATTTTAATAATTGTGTAGTGCTTCCAATAAAATCTGCAATACGTAAAATTGCTTCTTCACATTCTGGATGTGCAATTAATTTTACTTTTGGATGACGGATTTTTAATTTTATTATTTTCTCTAAACTAAATATTTCATGCACCATACAAGCACCATTCCAAAGTAACATTTCTCTGCCTGTTTTTTTTATTAAATAGGCGCCTAAATTTTTATCTGGTGCAAAAATGATGGGTTGATTTTTAGGAATACTTTCAATTATTTTTTCGGCATTTCCAGAGGTGCAAATAATATCTGATAAAGCTTTTATTTCTGCCGAACAGTTCACATAAGAAACCACTAAATGATCTGGATTTTTTTCTTTAAATTGCTTGAAAGCCGCTGTGGGAGCGCTATCTGCAAGAGAACATCCAGCTTTTAAATCTGGTAATAAAACTTTTTTATTGGGATTTAAAATCTTTGCTGTTTCTGCCATAAAGTGCACACCGGCAAAAACAATAATACTGGCATTTGTTTCGGCTGCTTTTTGTGCGAGCCCCAAACTATCCCCAATATAATCCGCCACGTCTTGGATATCTGGTTCTTGGTAGTAATGCGCAAGTATGATTGCATGTTTGTTTTTCTTTAGAAGCTCAATCTCCGAAAATAAATCCAAACGCGCATCAATTTCTATGTCAACAAAACCTTTTTGTAAAATTGTATCATTTGAAATGTTCATAATCATCGTAATAGTATTTAATAATACTTATTTATAAAACCTAACTATTACTATTAGGGGTGTTAATATCGTGATAACTTTATTATTCACAAAAGTCAAAGTTAATTACTATCTGTTTATCCACTACAATTCACAATAAATTCACAGCTTAAAATATAGATAGCATATAAGTTTTATTTGTTTATTCACTTTTGTTTAAAACATAATTCACATCCTTATAAAATGCTAATTCACTTTTATTCCACTGTTAATTAAGAGAGATTAAAACGTGTTTAATTTTTATCAATCTCTTAAAAACAGGTATTTAGTGAAAGTTATTCTACTTGAATGCACATTTGAAAATTGAAAAATGGCAGTTTTACACCGAAAATGCAATTTTTGCACAGGCATGTGTGGATAGAAATTCAAAGAGATAATTGATATAAAACGCTATAAGAATCAAAAAGCCTTTAATTTCCACTTACAAATTGCAGCAAAATAGCGGTATTTATAGGTTTGATTGCGTTTTACAGATCTTATTCTATTGTTTTTTCCCCTATTTTTGCCATCCTTAAAATCATTTAATAATAGTCTATTATGTCTGTCATTCAAAGTATTCGTGACAAAGGTGCGTGGATCATTTTTGGAATCATAGCCCTTGCATTGATTGCATTCATTCTTCAGGATGGTGTACGTCGTGGTGGTTCATCTACCGATAATACCACACTTGGAAAAGTTAATGGTGAAAAAATTGAGCGCCTCGCTTTCGAAGAAAAACTTACTATGCAAGAACGCATGTATGGACCTCAAGGTGCACAAAGAGAACAATTGATTGGTTCTTTATGGAATCAAGAAGTAGAAAGAATTGTGTTACAACAAGAGTACGATAAATTGGGTTTACAAATAACAGGTAAGGAATTAACTGAAATTTTGTTTGGTGAGAACTCTCCATTAAAACAAGAATTCACAGATCCTAAAACTGGTGTATTTAGAGCCAATGATGCTAAACAAGCTTTTGCACAAATTAAAAAAAGCAAAAATGCAGAACAGGTTAATATGATTAACGCTGTTTACATCACCCCAACTATTGAACAAGGGTTACGTATGAAATACCAGGGCTTATTACAACAATCTGCCTATGTTCCAAAATGGTTAATTGAAAAACAACAAGCAGATAATAATGCTGTTGCTAGTATTTCTTATACCATGGTTCCTTTTTCAAGTATTAGCGATAGTACTGTTAAAGCAACTGACGAAGAAATTAGTGACTACGTTAGTAAGCATGCCAATGAATTTAAGAAGGAAGAAGAAACACGCACCATTGCTTATGTTGCATTTAATGCTGCTCCTTCTTCAACCGATTCATTAACTACATTAAATCAAATTAAATCTTTAAAAGCTGAATTTGCAAGTACTACAGACGCAAAATCATTTTTAGGAAAAGTTGGTTCTGATGTTTCTTTTTATGATAGTTATTTTAGTAAATCAAAATTACAACAGGTTAATAAAGATTCTTTAACTGCTTTATCTGTTGGAAGTTTATACGGTCCTTATTTAGATGCTAGTAATTATGTAATTGCTAAAATGGTTGGCGTTAAACAATGGCCTGATAGCGTAACTGTTCGTCACATATTAATTGGAACACAAGATCCAAGAAGCGGACAAGCTATTCGTAGTGATAGTACCGGACAAAAATTAGCTGATAGTATTGCTACTGCAATAAAATCAGGAGCTGATTTTGGTGCATTGTGTGCTAAATATTCAGACGATCAAGGAAGTAAAGACAAGGGTGGTGTTTATGAATATTTCCCACAAGGTAAAATGGTATTGGCATTTAATGATTTTGCTTTTGATAAACCAGTTGGAACAAAGTCTGTGGTTAAAACAGAATTCGGTTATCATTATATAGAAATTTTAGGACAAAAGAATTTTGCACCTGCATATAAAATTGCCTATTTATCTAAACCAATTGTTGCAAGCAATGAAACCGTAAGTGGTGCTAATACTGCTGCTGCTCAATTTGCATCTAACAGTAAGAATAAAAAAACCTTCGATGAAGCAGCACTTAAATTAAATAAGCAAGCTTCTATAGGATCTGATATTAAAGCAAACGACAACCAAATTATTGGATTGGGCGCAAGTCGTCAAATGGTTCGTTGGGCTTTTGATAAAGGTTTGGGTGATATTTCTGAACCAACAGAAGTTGGCGACAAATATGTTGTAGCAATAATTGTTGCTATAAACAAATCGGGTTTAATGGGTGTTGGTGAAGCACGTCCTTTGTGCGAAAACTTAGTTCGCAATGCAAAAAAAGCAAAAATAATTATTGATACAAAAATTAAAGGAAACACATTAGAAACGATTGCTAGTAGCACTGGATCTAGTGTTCAAAAAGCAGATAGCGTAAGTTTCTCATCTCCTTTTATTCCTTCAATTGGTAGCGAACCAAAAGTAATTGGTGCTGCTTTTAATAAAGCATTACAAGCAAAAGCTAGTGATCCTATTGTTGGAACAAGCGGTGTATTTGCTGTACGTGTTGAAAGCAATGGCGCAAAACCGTCTACAAGCGATGTGGCTACTATTAAACAAGGTTTAATACAATCTGCTCGTATGGCTGCTTACAGAGGGTTAGATGCTTTGAAAAAATCGGCAACTATTAAGGACAATCGTTCTAAGTTCTATTAGTAGATATACTATTTTTAAAAAGGCTGTTTCATTCATTTGAAACAGCCTTTTTTGTTTTCCCAATATCAACAGCGCGGTGTAACTACAATCTTGTAATTTTGTAATTGTAAAGCGTTAACCATGGCAACAGAAGAATTTGTAAATAAGGTAGCAGAAAGTGGATTAATAACTTTGAATCTTGAAGATTTTTATCCCAAAGGAAACATTAAGGTGTTTGATTTAAAAGGATATCTTTTTATGGAATTAATTTTAAAAGAAAAAGATTTTCGCGCTGCTTTACAAAACACCGACTGGACTGTTTACCAAGATGCAAATGTTGCTATCACCTGTTCGGTTGATGCCATTATTCCTATGTGGGCGTATATGTTAATTGCTAGTTATTTACAACCCGTTGCAGCAGAAATTGTTTTTGGAGACGAATCGAAATTAATCAATGCGCTCATTTTAAAAAACCTTCAAAGTTTTAATGCTGAAGAATACACCGATAAACGCGTGGTAGTAAAAGGCTGTGGAGACGTGTCAATTCCAGAAACAGCATACGTAGAAATTACTAATCAATTAAGGCCGTTTGTAAAAAGTATTATGTACGGAGAACCTTGCAGCACAGTTCCTATTTATAAAAAACCCAATCCTGCAAAAACCACGGATTAGTTTTTTCTATTAGTTACCTCTTCGAATTGTGCGTCGTAATCTTCTCGAACGGTTCCCATCATTCTGTCCCAGAATAATAAATACAAACCATAGTTTCCTTTAAAATATTGGTGGTGTTGGTTGTGGTTAACCGATGTGTTAATCCACCTACCAATTTTCGATTGACTGAACTTGCTGCTATATAGTTCATAGCCTAGGTGTCCGTAAATATTATAAATAATAGAAAATAGAAAGAAAAGAAGCACGTGTGTAATGTGTATTGGAAAAGCAAAATATAATATAAAAACAACCCCCTGTTCTATAATAGCTTCTAACGGATGAAAGGAATAGGCGGCCCAGGGAGAAGGGTTGGTAGATTGGTGGTGAACCAGGTGAATATATTTAAATAAAAGCGGGTGATGCATTAATCGATGAAACCAATAAAAATAAGTATCATGTAAAAAAAACAGAACAGGAAATAGTGCAAAATAATACAACCAGCCGCGGTCAGAAACATTCATATACCTAGTGGTGTGGGGAGCAACACTTGGATGGTGTAGAATATAAATAAAGAAAGAAAAAACTAGAACAGTACCTGTTGAATATAAAATTTCTCTTAAATAATCGCTTGTTTTTGCATCACGTTGTTGAATTTTTTTATAATGCCATTTTTTCTTTTTCCAGATATAGAAAACAAAAAATGCCAAACCTGCAACAATATAATATCTCGACCCAATACGGGTAAAAGCTCTCCAAAAAAAATCCCAATCAAAATCCATCTTATTTATTTAATTGTATTTGTAAACTCTATCAAACCTTTCCTTGCCTTTTTTTGAATGCGTTTTTGCATAAAATTGGTCCAACCAAATAGCCAACCGGTAATTCCATAAGTTTGTCTGCACCAAACATAAAAATTGAAACCATCGGTGTGTTCTATAATTAAACCATTTTCAAATCTAAAATAAGCCTTATTCTTTTTATATATTAAATTTTTATTGTCACTATAGTTTTCTTCCCATAAACAAGTTGCATATTCTTCGTCTAATTCTTGAATATCAGTATAGCTTGTTTTTAGGTCGGGTATGCAGGTACAAACAAGCTGCCACATAGCATTAGTGGTTTCTGTGTCCAATAAACCCATCACCGGATTATTGTATACTGCGTTTTTTCCATAACAAGCTTGTAGTGTTTTATAATCACGTTTTTCTAGTGACTGAAAAAATAGATGTATTGTGGTTTCGTTGGGGGTCATATTAATAACTGTGTTTAGTGGGCGAGCAACCAATTTGTACCAACGCCCAATTCTGCTTCAACCGGAACGCCATTTGGTAAGGGTAGCGCAGCCTTCATATTGTTTAAAATGAGTGGTTTTAAAATATCTAACTCTTCGGGCAAAGCATCAAAAATCAATTCATCGTGTACTTGTAAAATCATTTTCGATTGAAGCTTGGCTTCTTTCATGGCGTGGTGAATTCGAATCATGGCCAATTTAATCATATCGGCTGCGGTTCCTTGAATAGGAGAGTTAACAGCATTTCTTTCGGCAAAACCACGTACGGTAAAATTTTGAGAATTTATATCTTTTAACCAACGCTTTCTACCCATTAGGGTTTCTACATATCCATTGTCTTTGGCAAATTGTATGGTGGTTTCCATGTATTCGTTAATACCACTAAACTCTTTTTTATAATTGTCTATAATTTCTTTAGCCTCTGTTCTAGAGATTCCCAGATTTTCTGCTAAACCAAAAGCACCTTGTCCATAAATGATTCCAAAGTTTACACTCTTGGCTTTATAGCGCATTTCTTTTGTTACATCTGCCTCTTCAATACCATACACTTTTGCCGCTGTTGCATTGTGAATGTCTTTTCCTAATTTAAAAGCTTCACACATATTTGCATCACCACTAATGGCTGCAACAATGCGCAATTCTATTTGCGAATAATCGGCACTTACTAAAACATGTTTGTTGTCTCTAGGAATAAATGCTTTTCTAATTTCTTTACCTCGATCGCTTCTTATAGGAATGTTTTGCAGGTTAGGATTATTACTACTTAATCTTCCTGTTACTGCAACAGCTTGTGCATACGATGTATGAACCCTTCCGGTTTTACTATTAATTAAATTTGGTAAAGCATCAACATAAGTGCTTTTTAATTTTGTCAATTCTCTAAAACCTAAAATATCTGCAACAATTGGATTGTTGTGCGCTAATTTTTGAATAACATCTTCGCCTGTTGCGTACTGTCCGGTTTTTGTTTTTTTTGCTTTCGGATCAATTTTTAATTTTTCAAATAATACTTCACCCAATTGTTTGGGAGAAGCCAAATTAAAACGAACACCCGCTTGCGCATATACCGATTCTTCAAAAACTTTTGCGTCTTTTTCTAGTTCTTTGCTATAAGCATTTAAAAAATCTACATCAATTGCAACACCTTCAAATTCCATATCGGTTAATACGCGAACTAGTGGATTTTCTACTTCGTTAAAAACGCGCTCAACCGTTTTTTCTGTTAGTAGGGGAACAAAAACTTTTTTTAATTGCAAGGTAATATCAGCATCTTCAGCTGCATATTCTTTTGCTTTTTCAGTATCTACATCGCGCATGTTTCCTTGGTTCTTTCCTTTCTTGCCAATTAACTCTGCAATATGTACCGGTTCGTATCCTAAAAACTGCGCACTCAGCAAATCCATGCTACGCCTACCTTCTGGCTCAATTAAATAATGCGCTAACATGGTATCGAACAAATTTCCTTTTGGTTCAATGCCATGCCATTTTAAAACAAGCAAATCGTATTTTATGTTTTGTCCAACCCAAGTAATACTTGTTTTTTCAAAAAGAGGTTTGAATAAATTTAAAATGTTTTTTGTTGCATTTATATCTGCGGGGCAAGGAATATAAAACGCTTTTGTTGTTTCATAAGAAAAACTTAATCCAACCAAACTCGCTTCGTTTGCATCAATATCGGTTGTTTCTGTATCGAAACAAATTTCAGTTTGTTGCATTAAAATATTTACTAGAGCGGTAATATTTTCTTCGCCCTCTATCAGTTGGTAATCGTGTTCGGTGTTGTGAATATTTTTATCGGCAGATAAACCTGTGTTGCCAGCATCTTCAGAAAGCGCTGATTTTAATTCGTTGTTGGCTTGTTTGTTTTCTGTACTTGCAACAGGGTTTCCAAATAAATCCATTTGGCCTTGTTGTGCGGGCGCTGTTTGAAAAGCATTGAATGCATCGCCCAAAATTCTTTTACCAAGTGTTTTAAATTCAAGTTCCGAAAACACGGTTACCAACTCTTCGTTGTTCCATTCTTTTAAACGATAATTTTCTTCGTGAAACTCAAGCGGTACGTTGGTAATAATGGTTGCGAGTTTTTTACTCATAATAGCAAGGTCTTTACCATTGCGTACTTTTTCGCCAATGGCACCTTTTATTTCATCGGCATGTGCCAACACGTTTTCGAGTGTGTCATATTCCTTCAACAATTTAGCGGCAGTTTTTTCACCAACACCCGGAATGCCTGGAATATTATCAACAGCATCACCCATCATACCCAACATATCTACCACTTGTTGCACGCGCTGAATATCCCATTTGGCACATATTTTTTCGGCCGTTAAAATTTCGTGGGGATTGCCCATAAAAGGCGGCTTATAAATATATACATGCGGATGAATTAGCAGTTGGCCATAATCTTTATCTGGCGTAACCATGTAAACTTCGTAACCCAAATCTGCAGCTTGCCAAGCAATAGTACCAATTACATCATCGGCTTCATAACCATCTAGTTCAACTACGGGAATATTAAAACCACGGATAATTCTTTTGATATCTGGAACTGAGGCCAAAAGGTCTTCGGGTGTTTCTTGTCGGTTGGCTTTATAGTCGGCAAAATCAGTATGTCTTTCTGTGAGTGCATGTGTATCAAAACACACGGCTATATGCGTTGGCTTTTCTTTGTTAATTAAATCAAACAGGGTGCTGGTAAAACCAAACTGTGCATTGGTATTATATCCTTTAGAAGTAATTCTAGGATTTCTAATCAATGCATAATAGGCACGATAGATTAAGGCAAATGCATCGAGTAAGTAAAGTTTTTTGGCCATGCCGCTAAGGTAGATAATTTAGTTACCCAAATAAAAAAACCCCACAAATTGTAGGGTTTTAAATTTGGTATAATAATTATAATTGATTCAATTTATTTAATGCCATATTTTGTTTGATATCTATCATACAATTGTGTTTGCTTGTTTTCGAGACTCACTTTTCGGCCTTGAATAAATGCCATTACAACCGTACTTGATTTCATGTCTAATATATCGCCATCGGCTACTACAATATTTGCATCTTTACCAACTTCTAGGGTGCCTGTTCTGTCTTCAATTCCTAGAATTTTAGCCGGATTTAAAGTGATGGCAGAAAGCGCCTCTTCTTTGGTTAAACCATAAGCTACTGCAGTTCCTGCGTTGTAAGAAAGGTTTCGATAACGTGTGTTGTCTGAAGCATCGTTTAGCGCAAACAAAACGCCAGCTTTTTGTAAAGCCGCCGGCGTTTTAAACGGTTGATCAATGTCATCGTCTTCTGTTGCTGGTAATGCATGTTGTTCGCCAAGTATCACCGCAATATTTGAAGCCTTTAATAAATCAGCAATTTGATAGCTTTCACTTCCGCCAACAATCACCACATCAAAACCAAACTCTTTCACAAAATCAATGGCCACCAACATTTGTTTTACTTGATCGGCGTGTACAAATAGTTTTTGTCTTTTATCAAACAAACCTTTTACGGCGGCTAATTTTAAATTGGTATTGGTATGAACGCTTTCTTGTAAATAGGCTTTAGCTTGTCTGAAAAAACTTTTAATTTCTTCTGTTTTATCTAAAGCAATTTTTGTTGGATCTGGCGCATCTCCACCGCCAAAACCACCACGTCCAAAACCACCTCTTCTGCCAAAGCGAACAATAAAACTTGGCATATTTAAATGAATACCCGCATCCATTTTATAAGCAGCATCTTCCCAATTCCATGCATCAAATTGTACCACACTAGAAGAGCCACTAATGGTTCCGCCTTCTGGTGTAATACTTGCTAATAAAATACCATTCCCCTTTAAAATATTAATAACCCTTGAATCGGTATTGTAAGCAGTAATAGAACGAACATCGGTATTAAGATCGCCAATTTCTTGTACATCATTACTACCCCTTACGCCATTTGAAATTTCTTTTAAACCAACATCGGTAGATGGTAAAATTAAACCAGGATAAATTTGTTTTCCTTTTGCATCAAAAACATGTGTAGGGTCTGATGTAGGAACAACAACGTTTGCACCAATAGCGGTAATTTTTCCATTACTCACTTCAATGGTTTGGTTTTCTAAAACCGTTCCGTTGCCCACATGAATGGTTCCGTTGGTAATGTATAATTTTCCTTTATATGCTTTGGCTGGATAAACTGATTCTTGTGCTTGTGTAATTGAACACAATAAAATCACAGCAGAAATTGTAATAAATATTTTTTTCATGGTCTTAGTTTTTATTGGTTGATTGTTGCTTCTTCTTGTACATCAATGGTAAACATTCCATCTTTGTGTTCATGATCTCCACAGCTTAGAATTGTTTGCCAGCTTGGTTCTGCCGGACGTACACTACCACCGTTTCTTTTTTCACCAATCATTTTTTGTGTTAAACGAAAACGTTCCGCTTGTATTTTTTTGCGTTGTAATAAATCTTTTTCGCGATCAAAATATACAATACCATCTACAATTGTTTTTTCTGATTTTGCATAAATGCTTAATGGATTATCGCTCCATATTACAATGTCGGCATCTTTACCGGCTTTAATGCTTCCTACTTTATCGGCAACGTGTAATGCTTTTGCAGGATTGATGGTTACCATTTTTAATGCTTCTTCTTCACTTACGCCACCGTATCTAACAACCTTACCAGCTTCTTGATTTAATCGGCGCGCCATTTCTGCATCATCAGAATTAATACAAACATTCAATCCAACTTTTTGCATGATAGCAGCATTGTACGCAATAGCATCTGTTACTTCAACTTTGTAATAAAACCAATCAGAAAAAGTTGAAGCACTAGATCCATGCGCTTTCATTTTATCGGCTACTTTATAACCTTCTAAAATATGTGTGAATGTGTTAAATACAAATCCGTATTTATCACCCACACGCATTGCAGCTGTAATTTCACTTTGCACATAAGAGTGACAAGTAATAAAACGTTTTTTATTTAAAATTTCTACAAGTGCATCTAACTCTAAATCTCTTCTTGTTTTAGGGTCAATTTTTAAAGTTGTTTCATAATCTTTTGCTCGTGCAAATGCATCATTTAATACTTCTGCCACACCCATTCTTGTATCTGGGAATCTGTTATTTGATTGAGAGGTTGTACGTTTAACGTTTTCGCCTAGTGCAAATTTTATAAATGGATCAGCGCCTTTAAATTTCAAATCTTCGTCATTAGCACCCCAACGTAATTTGATTAATTGGGTTTGACCGCCAATGGTATTTGCAGAGCCGTGTAAAATATGAGAGCTTGTTACACCACCACTTAATTGGCGATAAATATTAACGTCTTCAGGATTTAAATTATCTCCAATTCTAACTTCAGAAGTAACTGATTGTGCGCCTTCGTTAATTGAGGCCGCTGCAATATGTGAGTGCTCGTCAATAATTCCAGCGGTTACGTGTTTGCC
>CAIKZP010000188.1 GCA_903831935.1 uncultured Bacteroidota bacterium
CATATTCTTTTTTCAGAAAAGCGGCTATTGCTTCAGATCCAGATACTACCAAAGGAATTGCTGTTGAATACTTGAATTATCTTGATTCTGTTTATACAGTTGTTAACAAAGAGAAGTATAAAAAAGATATATTCTTTAATAAGTATTTTGCTATTAAGTATTATATTAACAAATTCAACGGCATCAAACAAAGTCCAGATTTCAAGTTCAAGTCTGATGGCCAAAAATCTGAATCTGTTGAATTATTCTTAGCGTTTTGCCAAAAAGCACTAGAAGTAGCCGATAGTATGTTATTGCTTTATCCAGATGCAAATGATGAAAATAATAAGTATTCAGTTGGTGTAAAAGCTGAAATTCAAAAAAATATTGACTATTACAGCAAGCCGCCAGCTAAAAAAACCAGCGGATCTGCTACTCCAGCCAAATAATTTCAAAAAAAACACAAGAAATGACTCCTCTTTTTGAGGAGTTTTTCTTTTGTAACCAATACAGGCTTATTTTTGCGCCACTAATTCTTATTACATGAGTGGGTTGACGTTTTTTTTGGATGTAAATGAATCAAATTCTGCTGTTGATTATCTGCCAATTGGCCTTCAGTTGATTTTTGCCGCGGGCTTTGTGGCAACAATGATAGGGGTTTCAGCCATTTTGGGCCCTAAAAGAAAAACAGCGGACAAGCTCGAAAACTTTGCTAGTGGGGTAGAAACCCATGGAAATGCCCGTCAGCCAATGGCAATCAAGTATTTCTTGGTGGCTATTCTATTTGTATTGTTTGATGTAGAGGTTATCTTTTTTTATCCATATGCTGTAAATTTTAGAGAACTTGGTTGGGCTGGGTTTAGCGCCTTACTAATGTTTGTAGGCTTCTTTTTGGTAGGGTTCATTTATATCCTAAAAAAAGACGCTTTACAGTGGGAAGACTAATTTTTTAATATTAACTGATTATATGTCACGTCCGGTTCGATTTAATACTCACCCTATAGAAGCAAAGCTTTCCGATGCTATTTCTGTTGCAGAAGCACCAGATGGATATGCAGGTGAAGGCTTTTTTACTGCCCGTTTGAGTGATGTGGTAGGTTTGGCTCGTAAAAACTCTTTATGGCCATTGCCTTTTGCTACTTCTTGTTGCGGAATTGAGTTCATGGCTACCATGGGTTCTCACTACGATTTGGCCCGTTTTGGTTCAGAAAGAGTAGGATTCTCGCCTCGTCAGTGCGATTTATTGATGGTAATGGGAACAATTTCTAAAAAAATGGGCCCTGTTTTACGCCAAGTATACCTTCAAATGGCGGAACCTCGTTGGGTTTTGTCTGTAGGTGCTTGTGCTTGTAGCGGTGGTATTTTTGATACTTATAGTGTATTACAAGGCATCGATCAAATTATACCGGTGGATGTATATGTACCAGGTTGTCCTCCTCGTCCGGAAGCAATTTTAGACGGGTTTATGAAAATTCAAGAATTGGTTGGTCAAGAAAGCATCAGACGTAGAAATAGCGATCAATACAAGGCGTTGATGAATAGTTATGGAATAGAATAATTCAATTGAAATGGCATTAACAAACGAACACATTCAACATCGATTAACAGAGAAGTTTGGAGACCTAGTTTCCAATTTCAGCGTGTTGTACGATATGCTCAGTTTTGAAGTTTCCACAGATCAAAATTTGAAAGTCTTACAATTTTTGTACGACGAAGCAGATTTAAATTTTCAATTCTTAACTGATGTATGCGGCGTAAATTTCCCCGACCAAATTGGCCGTGAATTAGCCGTAGTATATCATTTACACAACTTGCAAGACAATGTACGTATTCGCTTTAAAGTGTTTACCAGCATAGCTTCGCCAGATGTGTATACAGCATCTAAATTATTTTCTGCTGCCAATTGGATGGAAAGAGAAACCTATGATTTTTACGGAATTAATTTTATAGGGCATAGCAATCTTAAGCGCATTTTAAATGTTGATGAGATGGACTATTTTCCTTTAAGAAAAGAGTATCCGCTCGAAGACCAAACTCGGATAGATAAAGACGATCAAATGTTTGGAAGAGGATAGAAATAAAGCTGATTAACTAAAAATAAATAAGCCCCTTGGGGTTTGGGTATGACAGAACATCATCAACACCATATTAAGCTACCAGAAGGATCTATTGAAAAACAGACCACTACTTTAAACGTAGGGCCTACACACCCTGCAACGCATGGCGTGTTTCAAAATATCATGGAATTAGACGGCGAACAAATTGTTTCTACAGAACAAACTGTTGGATACATTCACCGTGCTTTTGAAAAACTAGCTGAACGCAGACCTCTGTACCAAGTAACACCTATTACAGATCGTTTAAACTATTGTAGTAGTCCCTTAAATAATATGGGATGGCATTTAACCTGCGAAAAATTATTGGGTGTAAAAACACCTAAGCGGGTAGATTATTTGCGCATTATTATTATGGAATTGGCACGTATTTCCGATCACCTTATTTGCAATTCCATTGTTGGGGTTGATACGGGTGCTTACACAGGATTTTTATACGTGATGCAATACCGCGAATTGATCTATGAAATTTACGAAGAAGTTTGTGGTTCTCGCTTAACAACTAATATTGGACGCATTGGCGGATTCGAAAGAAATTTCACCAATACTGCGTTTACAAAACTCGAAAAATTCTTAAAAGAATATCCTAAGGTTTTAAAAGAATTCGAAAGCTTGTTTGCCCGCAATAGAATTTTCATGGA
>CAIKZP010000189.1 GCA_903831935.1 uncultured Bacteroidota bacterium
AACAATCAAAACAATTAAAATAATTTAATCAGGCAATAATAACGCCAATTTTTCTTCTAAATCTGCATGAAGCTTGTCGCTATTTCCTAAAATTCGCATTACAAATTTTCCATTTTGGTCTACTAAAAATTTGGTTGGATACCCATTAATATCAAACTCTTTAACTAGGTCCATAATAGCAGGATCATACATTACTTGTAGCCATTTTAAACCATCTTCTTTTATAGCTTTACGCCATGCGATATCTTGTTTGGCTTTATCTCTAGTACTATTGGCTAGCTCATTGGCTATTCCAATAATTTCAAACCCTTTTGATTTGTATTTGTCGTACAGTTTTTTTAATGCTGGATGACTCATTCTACAAGGCACACACCAACTACCCCAGAAATCAATTAAAATCACTTTCCCTTTTAATGCGCTTATATCTACGAGTTTTCCATCGGCACCAATTTGCGAAAATGGAATAACTGGCTTACCTACTGCAGTTCTTTTATTGCTTTCAATTTTTAAAATCAATGCCTTACCAGTAGTAGAATTTTTTTGTTCGTCTTTTAATTGATTAAATTTTGCTTCTGATTCACTTACTGGAAGAATTAAAAACAATGATTGCAAAACCAATAAATTGGTAAAGGAAGCAGGGTTTTCATTTAAAAACTGAATACGCATTGCCTGATTCATCTTTTTTAAAACAGTCAATCTTTGTGCAATTTCAAAATTACCAATAGTATCATTGGCATTTCTTTTTCTATTTTGCTCTTTTTGCAAAGTCCAGGTTTCAATGGCACCAGGTAAATCTTTTACTCTTATTCCATTATACAACAACACATCTGGATGCTTACTTGTAATGGTTCCTGTAAAAATTTCTTTCGCATCTGCATTGATTTCAATCTCTGTATTGGCTAGTAAAAACCCAAGTGCAGGTGAAGGCATAATTGCTTTTCCAACCCTTAAATAAAGTGTTGTATCCATCACTTCTACCCTTACTAGTTGTGGGTCTTCAGTTTTTCCCTTCCATACTACTAAATCAGTTCCCTGTTTTACAAGCGTATCTACACCATATCTGCCATTTCTCTGATAACTCACTTTTACAGTATGATCACCTAGTCCTTTAATATGCATGGTAACTGTAAATCCTTCTTGCGCATTTAATAAAAAAGGAATACAGTAAATAAATAATGCTGCGATTTTTTTCATGATTTCTATTTAGTTATTATCAACCATTCCAGGATTCAATTTTAAAATTGCTGGTGGTATTCTTAAAGTAAGTCTTTCTGTTTTTAAGGTATAGTTTACGCCATCTAATGGATGCGTTGGGTCAATATTATTATACACTGGATCTACTGACAATCTTCTCATATCAAACCATCTCCAACCTGTTCCAGCAAACTCTCTTAAACGTTCGTCTAAGATTGATTTTACTAGTGCAGTTTGCGTAGTTAAGGCAACGGGTACTTCTGCCGCAATCATTCTACTAGTACGGAAAAATTCAAGGTCAGTTTTTGCACCAGTTAAATCGCCTGTTCTTGCTTTACATTCTGCCAACATTAAATACATATCGGATAAATTAGGCCCCCAATTGTAAGTAGTTGGTGAATTACGTTGTTGTCCTGGCAATCCTGGCGCAACAATTGCATTAGCAGTACTATTATTGTAGAAAAACTTTTTACGTTGATCGTTAGCAGTATACAAATTATAAATAGCAGGTTTTAAATACACAGTGTTTCTTGCAGTAGCCCAGTTAATACTCATTTGTTTAAGATAAATATTTTCTGTACTAACTGTTTGTGCAGGAATTTTACTTGGCCCTACCCAAGGTTGCGCTGTTGTTACCCAAGTAGGCATTGTGGTATTATAATTGTACAAATCCAAAGCCAATTTATAATTTGGAATTGAGGCCCTACAATTGTTTAATTGGGTTAACGCATTGGCATAATCACCTTTCCAGAAATAAGCAAGGCCTAATAAATAATAGCCACCTGTTTGAGCTAGTCTAGCCCTGTTTAAGGTTTGAACAGGTAAATCAGGAACTGATTCTTTTAATTCATTAATGATAAAATCATACACTTGTTGTACAGTTGCTCTTTTATAATTGTCGCCACCAGCATCAGCTAAAGTAACAATTGGAATACCTAAATCAGATGATGCGGTTGCTGCTGAATAAGGTTTTGCAAAATAATTCACTTGCATTAAATGCATATAAGCACGATTGGCTCTTGCCTCTGCGTATAATTGTTTTTTATCTTGTAAAGCACCATCAGGCACATCCATAATATGATTGGCAACTACATTAAAAATATAGTTTTGCGAATAGAATGTACCCCATTCGCTTGATTCATCTTCTGCTTGAAATAAGTCGTCTTTCCACTGATATGCATTTTGATAATACAAGGGCTGTGTTGCTAAATAGGCCCCTGAAGAAAACACATCATCAGCCATTACTACAGCTGCCCCTGGATAACCAAGAATTGCAGCAAGTGAGCCAGGAATATTTCTAACATTTACAAAAGTGTATAGATTGGTATTGTTGAATAATCCATTATACTCTTCTACTGTGTTTACTACATCTAAGCCTTTGGGCTTAACGTCTAAAAATTTATTGCAACTTGATAAAACAACCAAGAATACAAATATTTGAATAGCGTTGAATATTTTAAGTTTCATAGTAACTATATTTTAATAATTATTTGAATGAGGTTCTAACTCCTATGGTAAAAAAAGCAGGCATTTTACTTGAACGAGTTCCTGCAGAAAGATTATAATATTCTGGATCAATATCATAACTATTGTTTTTCCATAACATCAAATTATTTGCTTGTGCATAAACTGACAATTCAGAAAAACCAAGTCTATTAATTGCTTTTTGAGGCAACTGGTAAGAAATGGTTAAGTCTCTTAATTTAGCATAAGACGCACTTTCAATATTGGCATTTCCTTGTGTATACAAATTCACATAGCGCAATGAATTTTGTGCAGTGTTGCCAATATATTTTGGAACATTTGTTTTTAATTCATCTCCAGCTACTTGCCATCTGTCATTAAAATACATTGGAATATTTGTACTAAGTCGGCCAGTATAATATTGGTTTACATCTCTACGCATTACATTGCCAAAATTGTAAACAATTAAAAAAGACAAGGAGAATTGTTTGTAAGAAATATTATTGGTAATACCACCAAACCATAATGGCTGTGTAGTTCCCATAAATAAAGGATCATTTACAGTTAAGTCTCCAAGTAATTTAGCAGTATCTTTTCCATTCGATTTAAAAGCATAAGGATTACCATTTGCATCTAAGCCTTGGTAATTGTAAGCAAATAAACCATAAGCAGAATAACCTTCTACAAATGTTGAATTCACTTTGCCACTAGTTGTTAATGCACTTGCTGGTTTTAAACTTGTTACTTTGTTTTTATTGTATGCAAGCGTAAACGTAGTTGACCATCTGAAATTTTTAGTTGCAATATTATTGGTATTCAATTGCAATTCAATACCATTGTTTTCTATATCTCCTAAATTATTATAGGCATAAGACCATCCAGAAGTTGGATCAACTGGTTGATACCCTAATAAGTCGGTAGTTACTTTTTTGTATACATCTACCGAACCTGAAATACGATTATTTAAAATGGCAAAATCCATTCCGGCATTGGTAGTTGTAGTGCGCTCCCATCTAATATTATCATTTCTTGGAACCAGAATGGTATAACCAATACCCATGCCACTAAAATAGGCTACGTTAGCAGCAGATACAATATCAAAAGGACCGGCAAAACCTGGATTAGGTGCATTACCTGCTAATCCATAGGTGAATCTAAAATTCAAGTTATTAATTTGATCCACTTTAAAGAATGATTCTTTAGACAAATTCCAAGCACCACCTAAACTCCAAATAGGCTTGTATTGCAAGCTTTTGTTGGTTCCAAAAAGATTTGATTGATCGAAACGAATACTTCCGTTCAATGTATATTTTCTATCGAATGTATAGGCTGCATTACTATAACCAGATACAAAACGTCTTTCGTTTTCTAAATAGGTAACTGGTTTTGATGTCAATAAATTATTAGTAGTTCTACCTGTTAAATAGTTAACGGGGTTAGTAACACCTAAGGTTGCCAATGAATCTTCGTTGTACAAAGAATAAGTTAAGGTTTGATAATCGTACCCTCTTCTATAGGTTTGAACCGACTTGTATAATTCATTACGAATTTCAGTACCAGCAATTACATTTAATTGGTGCTTTTGATTAAACACCCTGTCGTAATTCAATTGATTACGCAATGTCCAACTAGTTGTAGTATTATTTTGCGTTGCGTATTGACCTCCTTTAGAAGGTAAATAATAAGTAGGATTTGATCCTGCAACCGTTGCTGCTTTTGTAAAGAATACCAACTCATCTCTCACTTTATAAGAATCTTGGTTATAGTATTCGTAGTTTTCTAAAGATCCACGTTGGTATTGCGCTCTGCCTTCGTAAGTAAGTCCTTTAAACAATTTAACTGTTAAGCCTGCATTGATTCTTGACGTCATATTTATTTGATCATTCAAGGTTTTGTCTGGCTCACTAAGTGGAATATAATCAAGGTTTATTTTACTTGCAGTTTCTGAAGTTCCTCTAAATTCTTCCATTCTTTTTAAATAGGCTTGAGACAATGGATTGCCTGAAGCATCTGCAAACATGGCATAAGGCAAGTAGTTATTATTACCGTAAGGAAGACCAGTTAATAAAAACTTAGATGTTTTTTCGTAAGATACATTTGTTAAAAGGTCTAATTTAACACTAGGTGAAAAATTAAAGTTTTGACGCAAATTCATTTGATAGCGATTAAGATTTGTTTTGGTATCGCTTTGATCAAGTGTGTATGCTAATGATCCATAATAAGAATGAAAACTACTTCCACCTTCAAAAGTTAAACTATGATTCGACAACAAAGAAGGTTGCGTTAAATATTGATTGATTTGGTCTCTATTATTATATTGAGCCAATGAATCAAATTTAGCATTTGCAGTTGCTTGGGTAATTAAACCTCTAGCTAAATCGTATTGAATTCTTTCATGTGGCGGAATGATTGGAGTTGCACCAACACTATTAATTGCATTTGCCCAAGGATAATCTGTATTTGAAAATACTTTTTTACTAGTTGTTAAGAAATCACTAGTATTCATCATTTTATAATAATCTAAGTCTGGAGCACCTCTAAATGATACAAAGCCATTATACTTCACGCGTACTTTTTGAGCAGTAGCCGTATTTTTTCCTTTTTTGGTTGTAATAACTATTACTCCATTAGCAGCAGCAGATCCCCAAATTGAACCCGCAGTTGCATCGCGCAAAACGCTTATAGATTCAACATCATCAGGATTAATTAATGTTTTCACTGCATTATAATCTGCCATTGGAACTCCATCAACAACTATCAATGGAGACCTTGCGGCTTGAATAGAACTCAACCCTCTAATTAAGAATTTTTCATTACCTGTACCATAGTTAACAGCCACACCAGGAATAATTCCTTCAATTCTGTCTACCACATTCATACTGTTTGACTTATTCTTAAAGTCATCGGATGTAATGGTAGAGAATGAGCCTGCAGTTCTTTCTTTGGCCAATCTTTGGTAACCTGTATTAACAATTTCAACTGCTTTTAAACTAACCGTTTCGGGTGTTAGTACAATGCGTAATTGTGCAGCCGTTTCAACTTTACGTTGGGTTGTTTTAAATCCTATAGAAGAAATTAAAATAGTTTGTCCAGGATTTAATTCAATTTTAAAATTCCCTTCAATATCTGTTACCGTTGCTTTTTTTGTTTCTTTTACAACAATAGTCACCCCTTCTAAAGGATTGCCTGATGTATCTGTAACTTTTCCTTGAACCATCAGTGCCTGTTGTATTTCAACTAAAGAACTGTTTGCTGTATTGGTTGTTTTCTCTTTCAATACAATCGTATTTTCGACTATAGAAAAAGTAATTGGAAGATTTTTAAAACAAATTGCTAAAGCATCTTTCAAAGGCATGTCTTTAACATTAATATTCACTTTGCCAGCTTTATTAAGTAGTTCATCTTTAAAGAAAAACTGACGGCCTGTTTGGCGATTAATGTCATTAAACACTTTTTGAAGGCTTACATTTTCCATTGAAATGGTTACATTCTGAGAAAATGATTTTGCACTTACTTGTAAAAAAACAAGAAATAAACAAATGGCCATAAACTTAAACACCAAAAAGTTTTGGCTGTTTTTTTGCCTTTTAAATTTAAAGGCTCGAACAAAGCATACATTCATGATTTAGGATTTTGGATGAACTATAAAAACTGTTTTTAATTATTTAATACACGCTAATTTTTTTTCCGTCAATTTTAAACCGAACCCCACCTTCTTCCATTATTTTCAACACTTCCATTAAATGGCTATCTCTACTCACAATACCAGAAAAAGTTTCTTGACTAACGGGTCCATTGTATATCACTTCTATTTCGTACCATCTACCAATTTGTCGCATAATATTTTCAACATTCATTTGCTTAAAAATGAATTGACCATTTTTCCAAGCAATCACTTCATCTAAATCCACTTGATTTAAAACTAACAATTGGCCTGATGGAAATAATTGTGCTTGTTGACCAGGATTTAAAAAATCAGTTTTGCTACCAAAAGCAACTTTTACTTTTCCCTGAACCAAAGTGGTTTTTGTAATATGTTCGTCTGAATAAGCATTGATGTTAAATGCTGTTCCTATTGCGTCTACCCTACCAATTCCTGGTAATACCACTTTAAATGGTTTTGATGCATCATGCGCTACTTCAAAATAACCCTCCCCAGTTAATTCAACTATTCTTTCATCACCAGAAAAAGTTGTAGGATATTTAATAGACGATGCTGCGTTCAACCAAACCTTAGTTCCATCATCTAATAATAATTTATACTGACCACCCCTAGGAGTACTTACTGTGTTGTAAATAATTTGATTATCCTGACCAAGTGATTGGTATGTAATCTCTCCATTTTGAATAACCAATTTTACATTTTGCTGAGTTGCTTGAAATCCGTTTACCGAATCATTTAATGTAATAATGGTACCATCTGCTAATTTGAGTGTTGCTTTATTGCCACCTGGAGCAATATCAATAATTGGATGTTTACTATTTTTTGAAATTGAATTTCGATTATTTCTACTTACCCAAAATTGAAATACCCCCAAACAAGCTATGAGTAATATTGCGGCAGCGCTTAACCATTTACGATAGTTAATACCAACTATTGGTGCTGTTTTACTTTGCTTATCATTTATTCGATTGGTTATTTTTTGCCAATCTGCTTGTGCATCAAAATTGGCAAGAATAGCCAACTCAGATGCTAATGTTGTTTCATTGGTCAATTCATTGTATAATGCTTGATTTGCGTCTGACTCCGCTAACCATTCATTAAGCGATAGCCGCTCTTGGTCGGTTAAGTCGTTTTGCAAACTCTTTACAATCAGCGCTGCTTTAGTATATAGCGATTCAAATTGATTCATCATAATAACAATGTTGATTATTAATACACTTAAACTTGAAAAATGGGTGAAAGCGGTAGGAAAAATTTATTTCAGCCAAATAAGATTACAACGGAAGTAAGAATAATAGCAGCAAATAGGCTTTATCTGATAATTTCAAACGCATTAATTGAAGTGCTCTTTGTTTTTGCGTTTTGACTGTATTGATAGAAATACCCAATTCAAGGGCAATTTGTTCGTTTTTTAATCCTTCAAAAAAAGCCAATTTAAGCACTGTTCTACATCCTTCTGGTAAGGCTTCAATTGCATGATTAATTAACACAAGTGCTTCGGCCTTAATGATATGCGGTAACACTTCTTCATGGGCTAATGCAGTTTCCACTTGACTTTCGGCAAACTTTTTTTCAACTAAATCATGTCGAAGAAAATTCAAACACGCATTTTTAACAGCTAAGTATAGAAAGTTCTTTATAGCTAGTTCCGAACTAAATTCAGCGCGTTTGCTATGGTATTTCAAGAAAACATCTTGCACTAGGTCTTTAGAACATTCTTGATTGTTGGTGATTTTATAGGCATAATAACACAACCTTGAATAATAAGTATTAAACAAATATTCAATATCTAAATTGGGAGATGTATGGTTATTATCAGATATCAGATTAACTGTATTTATCCGATGAAGATAGAAAAAATACGGTGTTAATTAAAGCGGCAGCACTGTAAACATCCATTTTACTTGATTCTTCCAATCTTTTGGTACAAAACTACCGGTTGGTCACAACTTGATCATAATTTTAATAAATCACACTTTTAGATCAATTTTTTAGGCCAAATTGAAATAAATACCTGTAATTTGAGAGGACTTATTTTGTAACAAACCCTCTACACATAAAACTGTAATT
>CAIKZP010000190.1 GCA_903831935.1 uncultured Bacteroidota bacterium
CCTCTTCCCATTCCGAACAGAGAAGTTAAGTCCCTCATGGCCGATGGTACTCGCGTTAAGCCGGGAGAGTAGGTAGCTGCCATATTTATTATAAAAACCCGTTCATTAATTTGAATGGGTTTTTTTATGCTCCTACATCAACCCTTCATCTGCAAAACTATAATAGCCTTCTTCACTTACTATTATATGATCCATTACTTGGATGTCTAAATATCCTGCGGCTGCTTTAATTTTTGTGGTGAGTTGCTCGTCGGCCTTACTGGGTAATAGATTTCCACTGGGATGGTTATGACAGAGAATAATTGATACGGCACGATGGTCTAAGGCTTTTTTTAAAATAATTCTTGGATCAGCAACTGTTCCTGTCATTCCTCCTTCACTAATTACTTCGTATTGAATAATTTTATTAGCTCTATTTAAATACACTACTACAAACACTTCTTTTTGTTTGTAGCCAATTTGCGCTTGCAGATAAGCCGCCACATCACTGCTTTGTTTGATGGTTATTTTTTTCTTTAAAACCATAGATCTTCTAATACCTAATTCTAAAGCAGCAACGATACTAATTGCTTTTGCTTTTCCCAAACCTTTGATTTGCAAATTCGTTAGCTCAGATACAGACGAATTTCCTAAGTTTTGTAAATTGTTATGCACATGTTGCATGAGTTCTTGCGCTAATTCTAGTGCAGATTGCTGTTTTGTGCCGTTATTAATGAGGATGGCTATTAACTCGGTAGTAGTCAATGTTTCTGCACCTTTCAGCAATAATTTTTCTCTTGGTTGGTCGTCGGTTGACCAATTTTTTATAGAAGTTTTCGACATGTTGAAATTTAATCGCTTATCAATTTAGAATTTCTTAAACGAATATCTATCTTCGCCGGACACGCAAGCAATCTTATGAATCCTAATGTTAAGATATTCTCAGGTACTGGATCACAAAAGTTGGCTGAAAAAATTGCGCAACGTTTTGGTGCTCCAATTGGCAAAATAAACATTCAAAAATTTAGTGATGGGGAGTTTCAACCCATTTTTCTAGAGAGTATTCGCGGTGATTATGTGTTTTTAGTACAAAGCACATTTGCTCCAACCGATAACTTGATGGAATTATTGCTAATGATTGATGCGGCTAAAAGAGCCAGTGCTTACAAAGTTATTGCAGTAATTCCCTATTATGGGTTTGCACGTCAAGATAGAAAAGACAAACCTAGGGTTGCAATTGGGGCAAAATTAATTGCTACTTTATTGGAATCTGCTGGTGCAGATCGGATTATTACAATGGATTTACATGCACCTCAAATTCAAGGTTTTTTTGATGTACCTGTTGACCACTTAGACAGTTCTGCTATTTTCATTCCTTACATTGAACAACTTAAATTAGGCAACTTGGCTTTTGCTGCTCCAGACGTTGGTAGCACCAATCGTGTAAGAGAAATAGCCAGTTATTTTAATGCACCAATGGTTATTTGCGACAAGCACCGTAAACGTGCGAACGAAATTGCTAGTATGGTTGTGATTGGAGATGTTACTGGAAAAGATATTATATTGGTTGATGACATTTGTGATACTGGTGGAACTTTAGCAAAAGCCGCTGGGTTATTAAAAGAAAAAGGCGCAAATAGTGTTAGAGCAATGATTACACATCCTGTGTTAAGTGGCCCTGCTTATGACAATATTGAAAATAGTATACTTGAAGAATTGGTTGTTTGTGATACCATTCCACTAAAACGCGAGTCTACTAAAATAAAAGCAATTTCTGTTGCGGATCTATTTGCAATTGCTATTAGAAACGCATACGAGAATAAGAGTATTACGAGTTTGTTTATACATTCTCAGTTGAAAGGAAGGGGTTAGTTTTAATTCCAAATTTCTAAAATTGAATAAATAAGCCTGTTTCAAGCAGAAATGCACCTGAAACAGGCTTATTTATTTTTGGAATTATTTTTATTACGATCAACTTTCAAATACTAATTTACCTGAAATAGGCTTATTTATTTTAGAGATATTAGTACTTATCTGCTATTATCTACCATTTCTTTCTTACCTTCGCCGTCCAAAAAATTTATTAAAATGAAAACAGTTACAATCGAAGGACAACTGAGGACCGAGCATGGCAAAAAAGCCGCCCGCCAAATTCGCTCTCAGGAAAACGTGCCAGGTGTAATTTACGGGGGTGCTACGGAGATTAATTTTTACGCTCCTGCTAAGGCTTTCAAGCCTTTAGTGTACACTGGTGAATTCCAATTAGCTAATGTTACAGTGGATGGTAAAACATACACTTGTATTTTGAAAGACTTACAATTCGACAAAATTAGCGATAGTTTGATCCACGTGGATTTGCTAGAATTAGTTGAAGACAAAAAAGTTATTGCAACCTTACCTTTGAAATTCGTTGGAACTTCAGTTGGTGTTAAAGGTGGTGGTAAATTGGTAATTAAAATGAAAGCGTTAAAAATCAAGACTTTACCTAAATTCTTGAAAGAAACAATTGAAGTGGATATTACCAATTTGGAATTAAACGCGAACATTCGTGTTGAAGATGTGAAAGATCCGAATTATGAAATTCAGAACTCACCTCGTATTCCTATCGCTTCTGTAGTAATGACTCGTCAGTTAAAACAAGAAGAAGCAACAGCGGAGAAAGACGCTAAGAAAAAATAATTGGACTCAATCCAATAGCCAAACGCCTCCGAAATTTCGGGGGCGTTTTTGTTATAAGGCATAGCCCCGTTCTGAAATAATGATACCTACCTTATTGGTTATTTAAGACGTGTTGCATTGATGCATTTTGTACTTCGTAAGCAAGACGCTATTTTTGAAGGATTAATATGAGTAAATATCTAATTATAGGCTTGGGTAATATTGGCGATGAATACCGTCATACCCGTCATAACATTGGTTTTGATGTGGTATCCGAGTTCGTATTAAAGCAAGGTGGTTTTTTTAAAGCAGACCGTTTGGCAGATGTTGCGGAGGTAAAATGGAAATGCAAAACCTTTATTTGTATCAAGCCTACAACATTTATGAACCTCAGCGGAAAAGCCTTTAAATATTGGTTAGACAAAGAAAAAATTGCCATTGATCATACCCTTACTATAGTAGATGACCTTGCATTACCGCTAGAGAAAATCAGACTACGCGGCAATGGAACAGATGCGGGCCATAATGGCCTAAAAGACATTCAACTAACACTTGGTACCGATATGTACCCAAAGCTCCGTTTTGGCATAGGTAATCAATTCCCTAAAGGCCGCCAGGTAGATTTTGTATTGGGAAAATGGCAGGCGTCTGAACAGTCTATTGTCAACCAAAAAATAGAAAAATGTACCGAGGTAATCACCCTCTTCGCCTCAATAGGCTTGGAAAAGACCATGAGCCAAGTAAATAATTTGATTTTCACATAATAAATAAGCTTAATTAGAGTTATAGCTAGTGTTAATATGATTTAACCAATCATCCGTACTAGAACTATGAACATTTTCTGTGTTGGCCGTAACTATGCAGCGCATGCAAAAGAATTAGGCAATGATTTACCCGAGGAACCGGTTATTTTCATGAAGCCCGCTACTGCCTTATGGTCTGGAAACACGCCATTTGTGTATCCTCCATTTACAAAAGAACTCCACCACGAAATTGAATTAGTGATCCGTATTTCAAAAAACGGACGAAATATTCCAGAGAACCAAGCTTCTGATTATTACGATGCCATTAGTTTAGGCATTGATTTTACAGCGAGAGATATTCAAGCCGATTTAAAGAAAAAAGGACTTCCCTGGGAGAAAGCAAAAGCATGGGATGATTCTGCTGTTTTGGGTAAATGGATTGATTTAAGTGCCGAGCGTTTATCTACAGCTTTTCATTTTTCGCTTTTAAAAAATGGGTCTCCTGTGCAAATAGGTGATTCTTCCAATATGATTTTTTCGTTCGATAAAATAATAGCAAATATCTCAACCTATTTTTCACTCAATATTGGCGACCTGATTTATACAGGAACGCCTGAAGGTGTTGGCGAATGTGTTGCTGGAGATTTGTTAGAAGGGTTTTTAGAAAAAGAAAAAATGTTTGATCTAACAATAAAATAGTTCAAAGTATTGGGCAATATTAATTAATGCTAACAGCTAACATACTATCTGACGCGTACAAGCTGATGGTTACAGCGAAAGCCATGTGTGAAACATATGAGGCTAACCGTCAAGTGTGCAAGTATGTGCATGCTACATCCCGCGGACACGAAGCAATTCAAGTAGCTACAGGCATGCAATTATTAAACTGCGATTGGGTTAGTCCTTATTACAGAGATGATAGTATGTTGTTGTCATTAGGCTTTAGTCCTTATGAATTAATGTTGCAATTATTGGCAAAAAAAGCAGATCCATTTTCGGGAGGCAGATCGTATTATTGTCATCCTAGTAATAAAAATAAAAACAGGGCACTCATCATTCATCAAAGTAGTGCAACTGGCATGCAAGCTATACCTACAACGGGTTTGGCGCAAGGGCTTCAGTTTTTAGAGCAACACCAAAACGCTAATTTACGCAAAGGAACAGATGGACAATTACCTATTGTACTTTGTTCAATGGGTGATGGTGCCATGACAGAAGGAGAAATTAGTGAAGCATTACAATTTGCTGCATTAAAACAATTGCCCGTAGTTTATTTGGTTCAAGACAATCAATGGTCTATAAGTGCAACTGCCAATGAAACGCGTTCGATGAATGCGTATGAATATGCAGCAGGTTTTAAAGGACTAAAAAGAATGCAATGTGATGGCAGTGATTTTATTCATAGTTATGAAACAATGGAGCAAGCAATTGCCTATGCAAGAATAGAGCGTAAGCCAATTTTAGTGCACGCAAAATTGCCTTTATTATCGCATCATACTAGTGGCGTAAGAAAAGAATTTTATAGAAGTAGAGAAGATTTATTAAAACATGGATTGTATGATCCTATTCCAAAATTGCGGATTTTATTAAGTAGTGTTGGTGTTGAAGAACATGTGATAAATCAAATAGAAGTTACTGCAGGTGATCTTATAAAAATTGATTTTCAAAAAGCACAAGCTGCTGCCGAGCCAGATATTCAGTCGGTAGAAGATCATGTGTTTGCGCCGAGTGTTATTAAAGACGAGCGAGGCGAAAGGTCACCAAAAAAAGCAGATAAAATAATGATGGTTGATGCTGCATTGCATGCCATTGATGAATTGATGCAAGAATATCCGGAAGCTATTTTATATGGTCAGGATGTGGGAAGTAGACTAGGTGGTGTTTTTAGAGAGACCGCCTCTTTAGCAGAAAAATTTGGAGACCATCGCGTTTTTAATACCGCTATTCAAGAAGCATATATTATTGGATCTACAGTTGGTTTGTCTGCTTTAGGATTAAAGCCAATTGTAGAAGTGCAGTTTGCTGATTATATATTTCCTGGTATTAACCAATTGGTTGCCGAAGTGGCAAAATCTTGCTATTTAACAAATGGTAAGTTTCCTATTCAAATGCTTTTGCGGGTTCCTGTTGGCGCTTACGGTGGTGGTGGCCCGTATCATAGTGGTAGTATAGAAAGTACCCTATTAAGTATTAAAGGAATTAAAGTGGTATATCCTTCTAATGCAGCAGATATGAAGGGTTTGATGAAAGCAGCTTTTTTAGATCCTAACCCTGTTGTAATGTTAGAGCACAAAGGGCTTTATTGGAGCAAAGTGCCTGGAACCGAAGATTCTAAAATGGTTGAGCCTGGTAAAGATTATATCATCCCCTTGGGAAAAGCGAATATTATTTTACACGCAGATGCTGGTTCTATAAAACGTGGAGAGTCTGTTTGTGTAATTACTTATGGAATGGGTGTTTATTGGGCCAAAGCAGCAGCAGAATTGCATCCTGGCAAAGTAGAGGTATTAGATTTGCGTTCTTTATATCCATTAGATGAAGAAGCCATTTATGACTGCACACGAAAACACGGAAAAGTGTTAGTGCTGACCGAAGAACAACAAAATAACAGCTTTGCCGAAGCATTATCGCTTAGGATTTCTAATAATTGTTATCATTTTTTGGATGCCCGCGTTGAAGTGATGGGTGCCAAAAATCTGCCAGCAGTCCCGTTAAACGTGGCTTTGGAAGCAGCGATGTTACCTACCGCACTAAAAGTTGCCGACCGTATTAGTAAATTGTTGGCCTACTAAGTTTTTCATTTTAGGGAAACCCCTATATTTGCACCCCGAATAAGAAATATCCGGATGAATTTTGGCGAGGTAGCTCAGTTGGTTAGAGCACAGGATTCATAACCCTGAGGTC
>CAIKZP010000191.1 GCA_903831935.1 uncultured Bacteroidota bacterium
CCCAAACAATATTCCATTAAGCTTTGCATGCGCGGATAAAACTGGGTAATAAAAGTTTTGTCGCCGGTGTATAAATAATAATCATAGATACCTAAGAACCAATAAAAAGTATAATCCATGATGGTGTTGATATGGCCTGTTACAGGATCCTTGCCCCTCAAGGCCAATAAGGTTCTTGCAACAGTTTGGTTGTCGAAAAATGAATAGTAATTCATTAAATAACTTTGATAGGCATCTCCGCTCCAAACCCATCGATCTCTTTTAATACCGTCAATAAAAAATTCACGGGTATTTAAATGAAAAGTATACATCGCTACATTGTAAATTCGATTCAATTCTGGATCTGAACAATTGAAGTTTCCATTATTTCGAACATCGGCATACTCATACAACATCGATACAGAATCTATTTTTACAGTGGCATCAGTAATAATATTCACATATCGAAATGCTTTCGACAAAGGCATGATAGAGTCTTTAGCTGTTTTGTTTTGAATGGTAAGCAAATCAATTGTTACGGCTTCTTTTTCGTTTAACGCTTCTTCTTTGCTTTCGCCATAATACAAACTAATATTCCCAGCACCTTTTAATCCGTGTAGTTTAATAAAACCAAATGTTTCTTTGCCAAAATCTATTAATTGCGAACGACCATTTTTAACAACACTTACTGCATTTTGTGCAACAACTGGTAGTTTAAATTGCGATGGCAAACTAAGGGCCTTATTGAAATTCCAACTGCCAGCATTCAACCATTTGGTAGCAGAAATGTCTGAAGTTTTTCCTGTTTCATCTATCCATTCTTTGTCTTCGAATGTAACCAACCAACTAGCATCAGACACTATTGTTTTTCCTGAAACAAAAATGGCTGGAACCACTGCCTGAGAAAAAACTTTTACATTGATTTTATGCTTACCGGCAGGAACCAATATTTTTTTGGGCGTTCCTTCTATTGGTTTACCATCTAACTTAACATTATAATTTCCTTCAGTAACTATAAACACTTCTTCTGGCGCTGTTAAGTAAAATTCTTTATGGAAATCAATTAATGGATAATGACTATCTACTTTCCAAAACACCGGAAAAAAACTACCCCGATCGGTACGTCTATTTTGCATTTGATTGCTCAACCATATTTCATAATCACCCGGATACCAGATCCAAGTAGCCTGATGAAATATTTGATCTTTATTAATTACAGTTTGTGCTTGTGTATTAAGATTAACAAATAATAATAATAAACAAATAGTTAGCAAACGAAAATTCATTTTTAAAGCATTTAGTGGCCATTAAAAAATAGGTATAAGCCAATCATTACAATACCAAGTAGTATCCAAAGCCTTTTTACTTGCTTGTCTGTTTTTGGCAAATCAGCAGCATCTGAACTAGCATGGATATTGGTTATAGGAGACTTGTCTAATAAAGTTGTGATGATGGCAAAAAATAATAAGCAAATAAATAGGTAAAAAGAAAGCATTAAATAATGTGGCCAGAAATGATACTTGTCGGGTGTTAGAATCCATAAATACAAAACGCCAACACCTAAACTAAAAGCAGATCCAAATGATAAAATAAAATTGACTGCTTTTTTTGAAGTTCTTTTCCAAAAAACAGACAATAAAAATACTACTGATAATGGAGGTGCTATAAAGCCAAGTACCGATTGAAAAATATCAAACAAATTAAGTCCTTTAATATTATCTATTGCTAGTGCAATTCCAATAGCAAACAAACATCCAGCAATTACTGTTAATCTGCCTACTTTAATAATTTGTTCGTTAGTGGCAGTTGGATTAATTTTTTTAACGTACAAATCTGTGGTGAACACCGTACTCAATGCATTTAACGAAGACCCTATAGTACCTACTAATACTGCTATTAATACAACAATAACCAAGCCATTCATTCCTGCTGGAAATAAATTTGTAACCATAGTCATGTATGCCTCATTTGGATCTTTTAGTGCAGGAAACAAAATAGCACACAAAATTCCAGGCACAATAAATAATGGCAGGGCTAATATTTTTAACCACCCAATAAAGTTTACACCTAATTGGCCTTGTTTTAAATTTTTTGCTCCGAGTACTGATTGTACCATTGCTTGATCGGTACAAAAGAAAGCAACCGCCGAAACAGGATACCCTAATAATATAGCATACCAAGGATATTTTGCATCTGAAGCAGGATGTATTAAATTCCAATAATCAGCTGGCACTTTGTGAAATAGCGCAGAAATTCCACCAACTTTTTGAACACCTAATATTGATAGTGCCAATGAAACGCCTATCAATAAAATCATTTGAAAAACATTCACTTTAGCAATGGCTTTTAATCCACCTGCGTAGGCAAACAAACCTGCAAATGCAACTAGCACTGTAACAGACTGCCACATAGGTATACCAAGTATTTGCCTTACTAAAAAACCACCCGCAAATAAACCCAAAGACAGCCAAGAAATTAAAATTTTTACAAGTGCATACCCAGCCAATATAGTTCGAGTAGAATTACCATATCGATTTCCCATAAATTCAGGCATGGTAGTCACTTTAGCTGCAATATATCTTGGTGCAAACACCAATGCCAATAACAGTAAAAACACAAAAGCATACCATTCAAAATTCCCTGCTACAATTCCTGTAGAATATCCAATACTAGCAAATGCCAAAAGCATAGAAGGGCCAACATTGGTGCCCCACATGTTGAATCCAATACTACTCCATGTTAAGGAATTACCCGCTAAAAATAGGGTTTCATTCGTTTTTACTTTTGAACCAAAACTTGCTTTGTAGCCAATCCACAATAACACCAATAAATACAATCCTATGATTATAAAATCAATAGACTTAAGTTGCTGCAACAAATTGTTCATGGGTAACTGTTTTATTTAAAATATTTTCATTTAACCCATTTTCTAATAAAATATCTTTCAGCTTTACTGGCAAACCTGTTTTCATACTCCTATCCATTGCTTCTAACACAGCAATGGTACCAATACCTTCTGTTAAATCGGGATAAGCTGTAAAGCCTTGTTCAATTGAATCCGCAAAATACTCTAAGTAATTTTGGTATTCACCAGCATGATGGCTCTTGCCTTCAAACCTGAAATAGTTATTCAATTTATGCTCCCAAGTAATTTGTTTTTCTTCGCCAGTATTGGTTGTTACGGCATATCTTAAGTCCATATAATCTGCCTGACTACAACCTTCTGTACCTCTCAATATACAACTCATTGCGCTATCTCTTACTACTGGTTGTACAGGACCTGTATAAGCACCGCTTACCCTTGCAAGCCTACCATCTGTTGCTTTAAATATAAAGTGCATGGTATCTTCATTTTTTAATCCGCTTTTTATACCATTTGAACTGAGCATACCATAACCCATCACTTCTTCAATATTTGGCAAGTACCATCTTACTAAATCTACTGGATGACTTAATCCTCCATACAACCATTTAAATGAATTTTCTAAAGACCATGCTTTGCCTAGAAACCATCTGTGGTCGGCATGATAATAGGCTTCAATGGTTATCAAATCACCAATAATGCCTTCATTGAAATCACTATTCTGGCGTTTCATTGGTTCAAAAAAACGAGAACTTTGTCCTACAAAAATTTTCTTGCCTGTTTTTTGTTGGAGTTCAATAAGCTCCAAAACATCTTTCATGTTATTAAGTAAGGGCTTGGTACAAACAACATGTTTGTTATGTTCTAATGCCATTTTAATATGAGCTGCATGCAAATGATCTGGTGTATAAATAGCTATCACATCAATACTATCATCTTGTAGCATTTCTATATAGTCTGTAGTGTAATTGGCTACTTTAAATTCATCTGCTCTTTGTTTGCAAAGTGCCAAATTAATGTCACAAATCATTTTCAAGTTCCACTTACTACTTTGCAATGCAGCAGACATACTACTTCTTCCTTCTCCTAATCCTAAAATCCCTAATGTTAGCATACTAAATGTTTATTTCTTTAAATCAATATTTCTAGTGTTTATAAAACTGGTTTTAAAAAAGTCCAAACAACGCCCTTATCAGCGCCTTTAATTCCTTCTTGGTATTTTTTCATGATGGCATTCCATTCATCCATTCTTGGATTGTCTTTTGTGGTTAATGGATTCAACTGGTCTAAACTTTTGCCTTTGGGAATGCTAATAATTAACATTAATTGTCTTTCATTTTTTAGTACCAATAATTGCTGAAAGCCTGCATTACAAAAGCCTTTTGACACTTCAGGCCATTTTTCAAATTGCGTTTTATGGTAGTTTAAATATTCTTTTTGCATGTTGGTGTCTGCCACAAGATTCGCTGTTAAAATGGTATGCGACCATTCTTTGGCAAGAGCGGCATTGCTACAATTGGCAAGATTAAAATCATAGACTAAATCTTGATAGAGTTTCAATTCAAGAGTTGGAATTGTTGCCCGAATTTTTTCACAAAAAGAATATTCATCCTGAACTTTATCAAATATCACTAGGTGATTTTTCCATTGATACAGTGCCGTAGTATCTACTTTAAACTTAATAGCAATTTCTTTTATTTTATTAATGTCAATTGCCGCTCCCTCATTTGCTACCAACTCAATTACCACAGGTTGTTCTTTATTAATGGAATAATGAATGTCTCTTGTTTGTTTGCTTTTTAATAAATATTGAAACTTAGTTTCTATACCTGCATTGCGTTTAATTTCACTAGCAATTTCAGGCCCATTATTTTCCCAAATATTACCTTGCCCATTGGCGTTTTGTAAATATTTAGTAGAGGGTGTCCAGTTGTTTTTTATAGTTGTATAGGCAGTCCCTTCATCGGCATATAAATAAAACCAATGATTGGGTAAATGCGCATATGGCGCTTTATAAATACTATCAATATAATTTTTTTCAATGATGGTTCCGGGTTGTGCAGACTGAATATAAATTCCTCCTACGTCATACATCTGCTTTCCATAGTGATGTATTTTATTGGCAATAACACGATTGTTTTGCATTGCGTTGGTCTTACTCGTCCAACCCCATCCTATACTTATTCCAGAATAATTGAGTTCTGCAATTTCATTGTGTTCAATTAATGTGTTTTTAGTGTAGCCAATTCCTATACCAACACAGCCCCAGTCTTCGTTTGTTGCATTGGTTACTAAATTATTGGAAATTGAAATTCTATTACAAATTTCATTGCTGTCTTTTGGATTATAGGGAATATGTATTTCTACATTTTCATCTGAGAACATTCCTGCTTGAATAGCAGTACCACCAATGTCTTTAAATAAATTGCCGCTTATCTCGGCATCATGAATTGCTTTTTTATAATCGAGCCCTGTGGCTGCAAGGTGTTCAAATTGACAATTTTTAAAACTAATATTATTTGCATAAACCGCTGAAACTGCTGCTGCCGGTCTGCCCACCCAAGCCTGATTGTCTAAATTTTTATTTTCTAAAGTGCCCACTGGTTTTAGTCGATATGCCTCCAACATAAACATACCTTGTTGGTGTGGCACATGACCTTTTAAAGAAGGCCTTAACCAACCTGTATGCGCAAAGCCAATTCCATTAAAAGATATATTAGAAATAGGACGATCTACTGCGCCTTCAATTTGCACAAGGGTTTCAATATTTCCTGCAATAACACTTGCAACGGTTAGGTCTTCATTTGTTGTTGGCCAATAATACAATGTTTGCTTTTCAACATCTAAAAACCATTCGCCGGGTTCATTTAAAAATTGAATGGCATTGGTTAAATAAAAAGCCGAATTGCCTGTTTCTTTAGACATCCATGGAGCAGGCCAAGGATGTTCGTTTTGTATTTTACTTTCTGGTTGATAAAAACTAAGTAAGGTGCTATCTCCTTGAACGGTTAATTGTTCTACTCTTAAATTGGCAATTTCCCACCATTGATGAATTTGCATTTCAATGCCTGGAATGTTTTTTAAAGAAGGTGTTTTAGGCGTTGGAATTAAACAGGTTCCATTTTGTTTATTCCAACGAATAATACGGCTTAAGTTGGTTAAATTATTATCTCTTGCACGAATGGCTTTTAAATTATTTACCCAAAGTTCTCTAAAGTTAAAAACTTGATTATTTAGTTTTGGCAGTTTGGCTACCCATACCTTTCCTTGGGCATTTGCAGGCAAGCCATTAATGGAATATTTTACTTTATGCCAACCGTTAATTGCCACTCCACCACTAAGAATTGGAAATGCATTTTTTGCCGCTTCAATAAAAGTTGGTGCATTTACTGTTCCTGCATCTTCGGGTTGAATAACGATTGTTTGCGCTAATGTATATATGCCTGATTGCATTTGAATATGCGCCCCGTTTACGATAGACTTGTCTTGCAATCTTCTAAGTTCTCTAACATGCTGCAAAGCTTTGCTCAGTGTAGCTAAAGGTGCTTTTTCTGTACCTATATTTTTATCTGAACCAGTTGGTGAAACAAAAATTTGCCCCTCACAATACTGCGATGGCATGCAAGCCAAAATAATCATACTGATAAATAGCAATCGTTTCATTTCTATTGAACCTAGTAGTATCTTGTTATTGAACCTTCTAGAAACAGACAATAAATATAGCAAAGCATACTGGCGTAAACCATGTACGTATCTACTATAATGATGGAGGATTTTACTATTTTTAGGCATAATTTGATTCAAAAGATCAGAATGAGGCTTGAAAAATTGATTTCAAGTAATTGGCATTGGCAGTATAATTCCCTTTAACATCTTTTGGCTTGGTAGCATCTCTACTTCTTTCAATCACCAACCAACCAGTCCATTTCATTTTATCGAGTGCTTTTTTAATGGCATTTAAATCGATTTGTGGGTCATTTTGTAACCATACTCCGTCTTTATTGGTGCAATGAATCATACAAATTCTTTTCTTTCCGAGTATTTGCAATTCCTTAATTAAATCGCGTCCTTCTTTTAGTGGATTAGAGAAGTTGAAATAAATTTGAATATTAGAACTACCAATTTCCTTTAGAAGTGCTAGTTCTTCTGTGGCAGTTAGCGCAGTTTCAATTCCTATAACTACATTGGCCGCTTTAGCCATTTTTCCAATGATTTTTAATCTGGCCACAACAGAATCATGCAGTTCAGGATTTTTTCTCAAATCGCACTGAACACCTAGTGGTAAAAATGCCGTTTTCACATGCATTAATTGCATGGTGGAAATGCAATCTTCAATAGAACGAATATATTCGGTACGTGTACACAAGGCTTGTGCATAATAGCCAGTCATTGCTAAAGAAAATATTTCTAGATTCAATTCTTTTGCTTTCGATAAAAATTGTTGGCGTATAGAATCAATTAATAACTGATTATCGAATGTTGGCCGATTACCCAATCCACCCATATCTACTTCAATACCATCAGCACCTATTTGTTTAGCCAATGGAATAGCTCCGAGTTTTTGACGCTTTAAAAGCATTAAATCAATTACGCCAATTTTATAACGATGCGTAGTTTGCGAATAAGAAAAAACAGATTGCAAAACAATGCCAACAACCAATAAATATCTGGCAATTATTACCTTATTCCTTTTCATGTTTACTGATTAATTGCTCTATAAAATATTTTTTCTAAATTCTCAAATCCTTTAATAGCATTCTTTGGAAGCAATTCGCCTTTATCTCCAAATACCAATAATGCAGTTTCTTTTTCTATTGTAATCTTAGATTCATCTATTGATCCATTTGCGGCTTGAATTGCTGAAATATTTAATTGTAAATACTTTGCCATAAACTGATACACCGCAGTTCTTTTATTAATACCAAAATCGTGTTTTTCATTTACTAAATGTGTATTGCTCACCAAGGCTTGCTGGCCATAGTATCCATATATTTTTTGTAAATAAGGAAAATCATGTTCTGGTGTTTTATCTGTCCAATCTCCACCATCACTCACTAATAATTGAGGCCTTGGTGCAGCCATTGCAGCAATTTCAACATTATCAGTTCTACTTCCACAATCATGAATAGGCATGCCGCTTTCGCAAGGACAACCACCATAGAAATAAGAACTAATGGCTACAACTGGGGCTGATACTTTAATACGCTGATCGATAGCGGTCATTAATACCGTATGACTTCCTGCGCCAGAGCCTCCAGTAATTCCAACTCGGTTAGTATCAACTGATGGAATCGATAATAAATAATCTAGCGCTCTTATACTTCCCAACACTTGTATGGTCATAGATAAACTGCGGCGATGGTCTTCTAGTGGAAATTGTAATTGCGATTCTCCCCATGCAAATAAATCATAACTAAATGCCATAGCACCCATTTTTGCAAATGCAGCACAACGGTATTGACAATCGGCCCGATAGCGTTGTTTTTCCCAGTGTCCATCAGGATTTAAAATCAATGGAATTTTACCTTTTATAATAGATGGCTTATACAAAGAGCCATTCACATAAATACCCGGCAAAATTTCAAGTGCTATATTTTCTACCGTGTAACCGTCAAACTTTCTAACTGCTGTAACAATTGGTTTTGAGGTTGGCACTGCAGGTAATTTCTTTAATTGCAAAGCTGCTAACAATTCAATAGCAAGCGAATCTTTTCTTTTCTGCCAAGATACTTGATCGTTATACTGTGCGGCTATTCTGTCTAATTCTGCCCAACCTTCTGCAGGATTCCAACGATAATATTCGTAGGTTTTTAGTTTGTATTTTCCTACAGCTTCTTTGTTTACTTTCATATCTAAAGGAAGTAATACATTGTCTAACGTTTGATCTATATCATTTCTATAACGCCAAGAAGCATAATTCACAAATTTATTTGCCACCATTGAATCAGGATATTTAATGGATACATGGTACCTTTTTTCAATATCCAACAACACTTGTTTCAGTGGTTTCTTATAAGAGCCATCTGTATTATACTGTGCACTTAATTGTAATAAGCTCATTAGCAAAAAAACAACCAGTAAGATTTCTTTTTTCATACAATTAACGATTTGCATTTTTTAATTTTCTCCAGCCACTAAACAATAATTTATCTGCTACTTCAATTTTAGGATAGCATAAACTAGCAAAATATCCTACGCCAATTACAATTAAATGACTATACACACCAAGCATTAATTTGTGGTGCTTAAAATTAAACTGACCTAAATCGAGTAATATTTTTTTATTTGATCCAATGCCAATTTTTGTAGAGGTTAAAAAAGCATAGGCGGTAAATAAAACACAAACAGCAATGCCAATATTTACACCCTGTTTATTAGCCCTACTACTAAACAGTCCTAAAAGAAAAATGCCTACAATTCCACCAGAAAATATAGCATATAACGTAAACACAATTCCTAATACCCCTTCGTCACCTGCCGATAAATACAAAGCCGCAATTAATAAGGCCCCTATGCCTGCCGCAACTACCAACCACTTCCCTACTTTTAAATAATGTTGGTCTGTTAAATTAGGTCGAAATTTTTTATAATAATCTTCTACTCCTACCGCAGCAATACAATTTAAGTCGGCACCCAAACTACAAATAGCCGCCGACACCAATGATGAGATGATTAAACCAACCACACCAACTGGTAATTTACTTACAATAAAATAGGGGAAAATGGCATCTGGCCTAATACCTACTGGTAAAGGGTTTTGTTTGTAATAAACAAATAACGCAGTTCCTATAAACATAAATAAAGTCCAAATTGGAACAATTAAAAATATACCCATTAAAGAGGCTTTAATAGCCGACTTGTCTGACTTAGCTAATAAATATCGTTGAACAATGGTTTGGTCTGTTCCATATTTTTGAATGCCATAAAACAATCCATTAATAGCCATCACAATAAAACTGAGTTTTGTAAAGTCTATTGTATACGGACCAAAGCCTGTTCTGCCATTTGCTTGTGCAATATGCCATACTTCTACAGGGCCCCCATTTGTTGAAAAAAGAATAATAGCCAAACAGGCAATGCCACAACCAAACAACATAAATCCTTGAATCACGTCTAACCAAATAACCGCTTCTATACCCCCCATTAAAGCGAGTGCAATTATAACAAAACCAATGATAGAAATAATTAAATAGGTATTAGCGCCAGACATATTTGACAGGGCTAATGCCAATAAAAAAAACACTGTGCCCATTTTTGAGAAATGCGTTAACACAAATCCTATGGAACTATAGTAGCGCGCAAAAGATCCAAATCTTTTTTCGAAATATTCATAGGTACTTAACCCTATTACATTTCTATACAAAGGCACAATAAACCAAATAGTGCACAACAATACTATTGGCACCATTAGGCCTTGCACCAATAGTATCCAGTTAGAAGAATAACCTTCTCCCGGATATGCCAAAAAAGTAATACTGCTTATTAAAGTAGCCAGTATAGACATCCCAATAGCCCATGATGGAATATTACCATTTGCTGCAAAAAAAGTTTTCGTGGATTTTTGTTTATTTGAAAAACGAAATCCTAAATACAAACTAGCCATTAAAAAAATAGCAATAATGCAATAGTCGGCTATATGTAATACCGGTTGTTTCATACAGATGCTGATTTTGAAATAAGTGAATCGAACTGACTATCTGGCCATGGATAACTTCCTGGTTTAATAATTATTTGAAGTGGCATTTTAGCAGGAACATCCATTGCAATTACACCTCGTTTCAATTCTATTACTGGTAATAATTGATGAATATCTAGTGCTGTAATTATTGCTGCTGCAGTAGATCCACCCTCAATAAATATTTTTGATAAATGAATTTGATTAGTAATCATTTTAACTGCAATGGCCATTTTTTCTCGAAGGATTTTTGGATTTACAGAAATGGATGGATTACTTTTTATTGCCATGATGGCAAAACCACCTGCATTAATTTTTGATACTATTTCGCTGCTCCATTTCTGAATCTCTACCATATCAATTTGGTCTGTTGCAAAAATGGCATCTAACATATAAACAACCAATTCAGTTTGCTCACTTATTATTTTAATATCCTTTACTCGATTAGCAAAGTTTGTACCTACAACTAATAATTGATTGGTGTTTTCATCAATGGTAATATCATTGTTGTTTATTATTTTAGTCTCAACATATTTTTCTAATAAAATTGCTTGAAAAAAATCGCCTGCACCTGCTAATAAAAGGGGGCAATCAATTGCTAATTTGGCCCAAGCATTCATATCAAACATAGATGCAGCTTCTGCAATTGCAATGCCATTCAATGGAATTCCATCTGCTAAATTACATATACCAATCGCATCATTCTCTTCGTGTAAAAATGTTTTTACTAATGAATTATTAACTGCAAACTCCGGATCATTTGCAAATCCGGTTAAATGAATAGGCACATCCTGAATATAATAATGTCCATTTACAATTGTACGACCCATTGAAGGATTGGCTGGCACTATTAATGCCCCCTTGTTTTTACAAATGGCTAATTGCGCTTTAATTTCAGCCAAAACATGTCCTCTTAAAACTGAATCAATTTTTTTATAGATAAAATTAGGCTTCAGTTTAATTATATCTAATACAATTGCATTAGTTGTTTTTATTGCTGCTACAGCATCCATTGACCTTGTATCTGTAGAAATAATCAACAAATCGGCAGTAGTATTATTATTTACTACAAACGCAATTTCTACGGTTAATTTAAAGCGCAGTGCTATACCTGCAATTTCCGCAGCTCCAGATAAATCATCAGCAATAACAGCAATCATAACAAGCATTTTTTTTACTAAACCAACCTTATATTAAGCCCTGTGTTTTTCTATATTGACACAATTGTACCGCAGACTCTATGGCTAAAATCATAGCATCTGCACTAGCAATTCCTTTTCCCGCAATTTCAAATGCTGTTCCGTGATCTACAGAAGTTCTAATAATGGGTAGACCAAGCGTGATGTTCACTCCCTTTACACTGTCCATTTGATTTTTTTCATTGTTCCATTTAAATCCTGTTAGCTTAAATGGAATATGACCTTGGTCGTGATACATGGCTACAACACCTCCATAATAACCTGTTGCCGCTTTTGCAAATAAGGTATCGGGAGGAACTGGACCTTCTACATCATAGCCTAGTTCTTTTGCCGCAATTACTGCAGGAAGAATTTCTTGATCGTCTTCTGTTCCAAATAAACCATTATCGCCAGCATGCGGATTTAGGCCAGCAATACCAATTTTTAAATTTGTTTCTCCTAACGACAACATGCCTTCGTGTAAGAGTTTGGTTACTTCAAGGATTCTTTCTTTTTTTACTAAATCACAAGCCTGCCTTAAGGACACATGCGTACTTACATGTATTACTTTCATATTATCTTCTACCAATAACATAGCATACTTTTTTGTATTGGTATATGTAGCATAAATTTCAGTATGCCCTGCAAAATGATGCCCTGCTTCATTAATAGATTTTTTATTAATCGGGCCTGTTACAGTAGCATCAATTTCTCCTGCCATTGCTAATTCAATCAACTTTGTAACAGATTGAAATGCCGCTTCGCCAGACATGGCAGAAATTTCTCCAAATACTAATTGATTAATCGCAACATTTTTTAAATCGTATACATCAATAACACCATATTCAAATTTGGCTTCTGAAATTGTTGCAATTGAACGAGTTCTTGCAGGCAAATTTAATAAGCTAATGATATTTTGAAATACTATTAAGTCGCCAACTAACAATGGCCTTGCTATAGCATGAATATTTTTATCAAGTAATGCTTTAATAGCAATCTCAGGCCCAATACTTGCAGGGTCTCCCATTGAAATTCCTATAATTGGTTTTGTAGTTATCATTATTTTAAAATTTAATCACTTCTATTATTTATAAGCCTAATCTGTATTCTTGTAAGAGCATATTAAATTGTGCAACTAATTGAGCTCCTTCTTCGTTCGATAAATTTTGTAAAGGAGCTAATACCAATGGCTCACACAATTCAATTTTGTACATTAAATATTTTAAAGCCCATAAACTTGAACCAAGTGTTTTACCTGATTGATAAATATCTCCTACAGCATCTGAAATCAATTGATAGGCATACGCTTGCTTAACATCATTCACTTGTACCGCTTTATATAAATCTTGATATAGTTTTGGAAACAGGTTTCCTGTGCTAGGAATTATACCATCAGTTCCACTAAGTAAAGCTTCTGTTGATTTTGCTGCCCATCCAACAAAATGACTGAAATCTTTTCTATCCTTCCAGAGCGCTAAAGAAGCAAGTAGTCGGTCATTATTTCTTTCGGAATCTTTAATGCCAACAATATTGTTATGATAACTAAGTTCTTCTATTATTGATAGCGGTAATGATACATGCGTTGTGCCTGGAATATTATAAATAATTAGCGGCAGTGGACTTTGGTTAGCTAATTGCTCGAAATATTTTTTTGTTTCTACTGCTGTTAAAGCATAATAAGATGGAATAGTTGCTACAACTACATCTGCTCCTTTGTCTGCCGCTGTTTTAGCTAGTTCGATAGATTCTTCAAAACAATTAGATCCAATACCAATATACAAATGCGTTCCAGCAACTTTAAGTGCCGCCGCTTTATTAATATATGCTTTTTTAAAACTCATTGATAATGATGCCGATTCGCCAGTTGTGCCTAATACAAATGGTTGCAATTCGTATTTGTATAAATTGGCAAATATTTTCTCAACAGCATGTTCATCTAACTGCAAAGCAGCTGTAATGGGTGTAACCATTGGCACTACCACCCCATTGAATTTTTTATTGACTTTAATTCCTATTGTATGATTGGTTTCATTAACACTCATTCTATAAAATTTTTAATTGATTTTAAAATGCATCAATCAATTTTTTAAAAAGCAGATTCAAAAATGGCTATTGCATCTTTTTCTTCTATTAATCTTGGATTATTTTTTAATAACCGTTGGATTTTCATGGCAGCTGCCGCCATTTCTGGAATAGATGCCTTGGTTACACCCAATTCATGTAAGCGAGCAGGGATACCACAGTTAGCAATTAATTCCTTTACTTTTTCTACCCCAAGAACTGCAGTGATTAAATCCGTTGCTCCTTTTTCGCAGCCAAGTGCAATGGCTACTTGTGCATATTTCTGCGGATCTGCTTGTAAATTATATTGCATTACATAAGGCAGTAACAATGCATTCGACAAGCCATGAGACAAATGAAACATACTTCCTAAAGGATAAGATAAAGCATGCACACCTGCTGTATTTACAGGTCCCAAACAAAATCCTCCTAACAAACTACCCATTGCAATATTTGATCTTGCTTCAAGATTATTACCATCTTTTACAGCAGCAACAATATTAGCCGCAATTAAGCGTATTCCTTCAATAGCATACATATCAATAAATGGGTGTGCGAATTTATTGGTGTATGCTTCTAAGCAATGTGTTAGTGCATCTAAACCTGTTGCAGCGGTTATTGCAGGTGGAACAGATAGTGTTAATGTAGGATCTACATATACCATATCAGGTAATAAGTAGGGACTAATAATTCCTTTTTTTTGATTATCGTAATTATCAACTAGTATAGCATTAGGCGAAACCTCACTGCCTGTTCCAGCCGTTGTAGGTATACAAACTAATTTCTTTGCTCGCCCTTTTAATAATCCAATTCCAACATAGTCTTTTAATTGTTGTTCATTGCCTAATTGGGCTGCTACTAATTTGGCAATATCCAAAACACTGCCGCCACCAATACCAATAATAATATCTGGATTTTGAGGTGCAACAAATTCCATGAGGCTTATAAAATCTTGAAAACTCGGTTCTTGATTTATACCAGTATGTATTATCACCGAAATATTTTCTTGGTGCATTTGATTAATAAAAACTTGTAATTTTTCTATTAACGGCTCTATGGTAACCAATAAAATTTTTGTTGGATGCAAAGCAATAATATCTGTTGCTAATTGAGGCAATACTCCATTAGCAAAAACCAATTTTCCAGGAAAATGAATACTCAATTGTTGTGAATGAACCATTTATTTATATTTAAGAATATATCGTTTAACTACATTAATCATCTGATGCTTTAAGGCTCATTATTTTTTTCTCACTTGGCCAAATACCATTTACAATTTCTCGTTGTTCAATTGTAGACATATCCATTACCACATGTTTAATTCGTTCCCTACGCCAGGTATAAACAATGTGCACCAATCCATCAGCTGATTGTATAACAGAAGGATAAGAGTATTGGCCAACTGTAGCATCTTCTAAAACAGCCACTGCAAACCATTTAATGCCATCTTTCGAAATGGCCACATTTAAAGGCGTTCGAGCACCTTTGCCATTTGGCAAATTAGCAGCAGGTTTTACATGATTATAGACCAATACTTGCGTGCCATCCTTTAAGGTTACGGCATCGGTACCAGAATTATTATTGGGCAAATTGGTAGCAGTCATTGCAGACCATGTTTTACCTTTATCCATACTCCAACTTTGATTCAGTGTGGTATTTCTACTCCTACACAAAACTTGCATTGCACCATTGGCATATTGCAGTATACTTGGTTGAATTGCTGTGATTGTTTTGCCATCATTAATATCTATAGATTTTGTCCAGGTTTTTCCCCAGTCGGCAGTGTATTCAAAATGAACTTTCCATCCAGTTTTTTCTGTGCTTGAAGGACATACCAATTGACCATTGATAAAAATGGGTTTGTTCTTAATGGGACCTAAAAAACCGTCGGGCAATGCTTCTCTTTTACTCCAAGTGTGTCCATTATCAGTTGAGCGCATCATCCATCCTGTCCAGCCTGCAACATTAGGGCCTATTTTATAAAACAATAATAAATCTCCATTAACCACTTGGTATAATACAGGATTATAACAAGCGTACCGCACAGAATCATTCATAATTCCATCCGCAATTTTTTTAGGTGCAGACCATTGGTTATTTATTTTTTCTGAAGCCCAAATACAAACATCTTTATTGCCTTCTTTGGTACCACCAAACCAAGCAGCATATAAGCCTTTGGGGGTTTGGGTAATAGTTGCCGCATGACTTTCTGGAAAATCAGATCGATTAAAAATAAATTCATTAACCAAAATGCCTTTTTTCTGTTCAAACTTTGATACAAAAGAATAATTGCCCGAACCTATTTCAAATACAGCATTTTGTCCGTCCATTTTTATAAAATGAATTCCTTGTTTTGACATTGCTAATTGACCATCTTCAAAAACAGCTTTTTCTGTTGGCGCTGGTATATAAATGGTTGCCGATGTATTTGCTGGAATACTAATTTGCCAATTTAATTGCGCGTTTGATTTTTTCCAATTCGAAACAATATTTCCATACAAAGAACGATAAGAACTATTTGTAAAATGAAGCCCGTCTATATCTTCTGGCTTCATGATTATTTTTTTAAACGCAAGTTCTGTTTCGCTAGATTTAATTCCTGCAACATTTTCAAATAACCAAATAAGCAAATCACCTAGTAACATTACATGGTTTTGTGAATTCATTTGTGGATTAGCGGTATTGCCATTCCATAATTCCCAAATTGTTGTTGCACCATTCTCTGCCATATATCCCCAACTAGGATAGGTTTTGTTTGATGCCAAAGTGTATGCAATATCTGAACGTTGAAAATTAGTAAGGGTGCGCATTAGCCATTGGGTGCCTATCACACCTGTACTAATATGCATATGGTTTTCAATTTTTATTTTATTGTAAATATTATTGAATACTAAGTCTTTTTCAGATTCGGGTGTTATACCAAAATACAAAGGCAATAAATTAGCTGTGATACTATTATTGTCGTAATATTTTTTTTGTTTGTTATAAAAACGTTGGTTAAATGCTTGCTTAATTTTTTCTGACAATTCTTTATATACAATCGTATCGGATTGCTGATTCGACACTATTGCAAATGATTGCATTAGTTGTAATAGTTGGTAATAGTATGCAGTGGCAATTAACGCACCATTGGTAGTTCTTGAACTGTCTTTTGAATGAATTAATTCTAAACTTTCTGGAGGCACACACCAATCTCCATATTTGTCCTTGGTTAAAATATAATCCTTTAAGTATTTTCCTTGCATATAAAGCATCCATTTTTTCATGCTAGGATAATGCTTAATTATAGAATGCTGGTCTGCAAATTGTTTGTGCAACATATTGGCTACTAAAATATAAGTGCCCGGCCAAGTAATATTGTCGCTATAATAATTCCAAAAAGCAGGAGCCACATCTGGAATAGCACCCTCTTTTGTTTGTGCATCTTCAATATCATCCAACCATTTTGCATATAAATTTTGGTTGCCAAATAAAAAACTCTCTCCATAAGCGCCTGTAGCTCTATCTCCTAACCAAGGTTGTCTTTCGTTTCGTTGTGGGCAATCAACAGGCATTCCTTTATAATTTGATGCAATACCCCACCATGCATTTTTCACAATGGCATTAATGGTTGTATTGGATGTTTCAATTTTTCCTATGGTTGGTAAATCATCAAATACCAATTGTCCTTCGAAGTTTTCTACTGTAGGCGTGCCGGGATAATTTGAAATTTCTACAAATCTAAATCCATGATACACAAAACAAGGATGCCAAACTTCTATGCCTGCACCCTTCAATGTATACTTGTCTGTAGCCTTAGCATCACGCAAATTGGCCACATATATTTCTCCATTTTTTTGTAGACTTTCTGCAAAACGAAGTGTTACTTGATTACCAGCTAGCCCTTTCACTTTCATTTGTATCCAGCCCGAAAAATTTTGACCCATATCCAACACAAATCGATTAGCACCAATTTTATTGATGGAAACAGGTTGTATTTTTTTCATTATTCTGATTGGCTCATTCGATTGTGCCACCAAACTACCTTCCGGCGCATTCACTAGTGTCGCTTGTAGCCATTTGTCATCGGTATAATTGGTGTTATTCCAACCTGTCAGTTCTTTTCTGGCATCGTACTCTTCTCCATCGTATTCATTTGCAGTTCTAATTGGTCCATCAATATTCAAACGCCAAGAAGCATCACTCTCTATTGTTTTTTTAGTGCCATCAGTATATTCAATTTCTAATTGCAATAATAATTTTGGAAATCCAAATGCATTAATTTTTTGAGGCTTGTAATTTTGTCGCATGGTAAAATACCGACCATTGCCTAAAGCCATTGCAACAACATTATTTCCAGTATGTAAATAATTAGCCACATCAAAACTATTGTATAAAACCGTTTTTCTATAATCAGTTGGTGCTGGTGCCAATAATTGATTACCTACTTTCTGTCCATTGATAAATAATTCATATAAACCAAGTCCTGCAACAAAAATTTGCGCCTTTTTAATAGCCTTATTCGATTGAAATTGTTTTCTAAAATACCTAGCAGAAAGCCTAGAGAATTGTGTAACACTATCCCAAGCAGCAGCCTTGTCGTAACCAATCCATTTAGCAGTCCAATCGGTTGATTGTAATAAACCCATGCTAAATTGTGCCATTGCAGACCAATTCGATGCCCCTTTATTTGTGTAAGATTTTAATTTCCAATAACACTGCTCTCTACTAATTAATTTTTTACCTGCAAATACTATTTGAATAGATTGGTTGGCATTTACTTTACCACTATTCCAAATATCAGCTTGGTTCGCATTTAATTTTTCTATGCTAGAAGCCACTAAAATTTCATAGGCCACTTGCTGCACATTCCTTTCTTTGGAATTTAGTTCCCAACTAAACCGAGGATTCGTATTAGCAATGCCAATAGGATTCACCAGCAGCTCTGTTCTAAGCGCAGAAACTTGAATTTGTGCACTAGCACTCATTGCAAAAAAAACAAATAGTATACATCCTAATTTTTTCATTTTCTTCTAATTGGCCGAAAAATTAAAATACAAAATCAATTCAAGTGCTCTTTTAGGATCTTTTTCGTAATCATAAAAGATATTTTTTGTACCCATTGGGCCCGTTGTTTCGCTGCGTTGCGATTTGTTTCCAATAGCAGAAATACCTTGCATGAAAGATATATTTCCAGACGGAAAGTTTAGCAAGTAATTATGCCAACCATCATCTTTAAATGCGGGTGTAAATAAGCGCAAGAAAACGTCTTCATTTTCTGTAACAACAGTAAACTTGCTGGGCAAAGTGTTGAACTCGCACCAATATAAATTTGAATGATAGCCTTTGAATTCAGGGTAGTTCCAGGTTTCGCCTGTTTCTGTGTTATTATACAACTTAGTCCAAACACCCAATGCATTCCCTTTCATTCTATTTTTCCAAACACGATAAGGACCATTCCCTAAATAAGAAACCCCTTTTATTTGTGATTCCGGAAATGAAAAATTCACGCCAACAAAATCAGTAAAATAGGCTGCCGGAAAATACTTGATTTTCAGTTGCACCCATCCACTTGAATAAATAGTCCATTGCAATGTGTTATAACTAGTTTTTTTATCAAATACCGATTCAATAATTAAATCCTTACCATTATAACGCGTACTAAACCCTTTGAAATTAGCAACACCTTCTTGTAGCACTGGCCCATTATTAAATGGCAATATGCCTTTTGCATTTGCTACTTGAGTAAGCAAACCATTGTGCTGATTAATTACCAAACGAATATCAGCAACTGAAATTTCATATAGACTATCTTTTAAAACCATTTTCACTTCGTGCAATCCTTCTTTAATTACAAGTTTGGCAGCGGTTGTTTTGGGAAGTGCAATAGGAAAACTCCAAGTAAATATTCCTTTATTGTTAGGGTCTTTTGCTGTTACATAAATCACATCAAAATCTTTCCAATTAATAGGCAACTGCAATGCGACATTTCCTTTTTGCAATGGAAGTATAGAACCTGAAAGCGCTTTGCCTAATTGCGTTTTTTGTGTAGTAAAATTTAATAGCTTAAAACTAAAACTGCACTGATTAATATTGGTAAAATGATACCGATTTTCAATATTTAATATGCCATCAAATGCAGTGGTAATTTCTTTTTTAGCAATATGAATGGGGCTCCAAATTTCTTTGATTGCAAAATAACTTCCTTCTTTTTCATGGTAAGGGCCTACAATGCCATCTGCACCATGGTTTCCGTCTGTATCAATCATGCCATTTTTATCGGTTCGCACTACACCTTCATCTGCAAAATCCCATAAAAAGCCACCTGCGGCTAATGGGTTATTCCACATCGCTTCCCAATAGTCTTCTAATCCTGCAGCATGTCCGCCATCATATAAACCGTGTAAAAATTCTGTAGGCATAATAATATCGTGCCCATTTTCGTAATTGCCAACACCATAATTAAATTCTCTGTAGTGTTGCGTATCAAACCCACCAAACAATTCCCAAGGATGCAGCACAGGACGATGTTGTAAATCTTGCTCTAGAAATAAATGGTCTAAACTAGTATTATGACCTCCTTCATTACCATTATTCCAAAAAATAATGGAAGGATGATTTTGATCGTGTGCTATTAATTCGTTTACTAATTGGGTGCCAGTTGGTGTATCGTAAAAACCATGCCAACCAGTTAATTCATCCATTACATATAAACCCAAAGAGTCACAGACATCTAAAAAATGTGCATCTGGCGGATAATGGCTCATACGAACTGCGTTCATGTTCATATCCTTCATTAAACGAACGTCTTCTATACTTAATGCAACAGAAGTAGTCCGTCCGCTTGATGGCCAAAATGAATGCCTGTTTACGCCCTTCATTTTCACTTTCACTCCGTTGATATAAATACCATCTCTTTGTTTTACTTCAATTGTTCTAAAGCCAAATTTCTGTTGAATACTATGTACGATTTTTCCTTTGGCATACAAGGTAATTTTTGCGAGATATACATTTGGAAACTCTGCCGACCATAGTTTAGGCGCAATAAATTTGTGC
>CAIKZP010000192.1 GCA_903831935.1 uncultured Bacteroidota bacterium
TCTTCTTCTAATTTTTGCTCTTGCTGACGCGCTTCTTCTTCTACACTCATTAACTGCGCTTGTTGCATTGTTTTAATGTTAAATAAGCTATCACTTGCCAATCTATAAATTTCAGAATATTTAAAAGCACTATCAATATTTGAATCGTGATAAATATTTAAAAGCAGTTTTGCTGGTCCAACATTTAAAGTATAAAAATCGGTATTCTTTACACTAGATATTGCTTTGGTGGCATAAAGTTTTGCAGAATCTTTTTGGTTATTAGCGAAAAAATAATTTGCAATAGCAGAATAGGCAGTGCTTTTGAATTTTGGCGAATTAATTCTATTGGCTTCATTTAAAGCTAGGTTCCAATAACTTAATGCCAAAGTGGAGTTTTTCATTGCAGCATGAATACTACCAAATTGTAAATAGGTATCAGTTAACCAATAATTAATACCCGTTTTAATAGCCATTTCATAAGCTTTTTGTGTATAAATCAAGGCAGAGTCAACTTTATTCATGGCTAAATAAATTGTTCCCATATCATTTATAGCGCAAACAGATATAATATCTGGTTCATATTTAGATCCTGCTTCAATAGAGCCTTTATTATAGGATACGGCTTTTTCAAAATCGCCCATTGTTAAATAAGACAAAGCAAGCATGGCTTTTGCAAATGTTTTTAACCGCTCATTTTTAGACTTTTCAGCTACCTGATTAGCCAAAATTCCATATTCTAAACTTTTAACTTGGTTACCAAATGCTATATAATCGTAACAAAGGCAACAATAACCTAACACTTGACATACTAAGTCATTGTTTTTTTGACCATATAATAAGATTCTTTCTGAGTTATGCATATCCTCAACCGGATTAGTTTCAGATATAGTTAATGCACTCATTGCTAAATAATACCTAGCACTATCGTTTTTTTCTGCAGCAATCTTTGGTAATAACGAATCGATATTTGGAGGTTTCTGAGAGAAATCTACTTTATTACTTTGAGCAAAAGCAGTAGTTATAGATAGGATAAAAATAAAAGTTAAATGGGTAAAAAATTTCATCTGATGCAGTTTTTAGAATTTCATCAAAAATCAACATTCTAGTAATATTTTCTAATTAAACATAGTTTAGATATGTTCCATTTTTGTAATCGGGAACATTTTAGAGGTAAAAAGTTGCCAATTTGTTCCTAAATACTATTTTGGAACAAATAACAGTATGCTGTTTTCATTTTTGAACTATCTAGCAATTAACTTGTTTTTAAATATTTGATACTAAATAATGACTGCAATCAACAAACCCAGAATTGAATCGATTGATCTATTAAAAGGCTTGGCAATGGTTATAATGGCGCTAGACCATGTAAGAGACTATTTCCATTATTCCGCATTTCTTTTTGGTCCGTCAGATCCAACGCACACTACCTTACCTATCTTTTTTACTAGATGGATAACACATTTTTGTGCGCCTACTTTTAGTTTTTTAGCTGGAACATCTGCTTATATGGTTGGGAAAAGAAAATCCAAAAACGAATTAGCTGGTTTTTTATTAAAACGAGGTTTATGGTTGGTTTTTATTGAATTAACCATTGTTGCATTTGGTTGGTTTTTTGACATACATTTTGGCATGTTAGGCCTATTAACAATTTGGTCTTTGGGAATAAGTATGATTTTTTTAGCAGGATTAATTTATCTGCCTATCAACTATATTTTAATTTTTAGTGTAGTACTAATTTTTGGTCATAATTTATTAGATACAATTCATTTTCCAGGTAATATGTATTGGGCAGTGCTTCATGAACAATCTTTTTTTAAATTAAAGAACAGTTTTCTTTTATTAGTTGGATATCCAATTATTCCATGGATTGCGGTAATGGCATTAGGGTATTATTTTGGCAGATTTTATGAAAAATCATACGATGGAAATCAAAGAAAAAAGCTGTTTAACCTTATTGGGAGTTTTGCCCTTGCACTGTTTTTAGTATTAAGGTTTACAAATTTTTATGGAGACTCAAAGTTGTTTAAGCATTATGGTTCTTTTTCTAAAGACCTTGTATCATTTTTAGATCCTCAAAAATATCCGCCTTCATTATTATACCTTTTAATGACATTGGGTGTAGCTTTTTTAATTTTAGCAAATACCGAAAAATTAAAGGGAAAA
>CAIKZP010000193.1 GCA_903831935.1 uncultured Bacteroidota bacterium
CCAATATAGACAAGTGCATTATTATAGTCATGTGATTCATTTGGTAAGTGAAGTAACAGGTCAAGTTCGCGCTAATCAAAATCCTTTTGAATTATTGGCCAAAACCTTTCCTGCAGGCACTTTGAGTGGTGCACCGAAATTTAAGGCCATGGAATTGATTGATAGTTTCGAGCCAACAGCTAGGGGCTATTATGGCGGAGGTATTGGTTTTATGGGCTTTGATGGATCTTGTAACCATGCAATTATGATTCGTACTTTTTTAAGCAAGAATAACACACTTACTTATCAAGCAGGTGCAGGAGTTGTTGCAGCGAGTGTTCCAGAAAATGAGTTACAAGAAGTAAACAATAAATTGAATGCCCTTAAAAAAGCCATTCAAATAGCAGAAACCATTTAGTTGTATAGGCTACTATAATTATAAGATATGAAGATTTTAGTTTTTGATAATTACGATTCGTTTACATACAACTTGGTGCACTTAGTTGAAAAAATTACCCATACCAAAGTGGATGTTTTTAGAAACGATGAAATTGCTTTAGATAAAGTGAAAGATTACGATAAAATTATTTTGTCGCCAGGTCCGGGAGTGCCTTCCGAAGCAGGGTTATTAATTCCATTAATAAAAGAATACGCTGCCTCGAAATCTATACTGGGTGTATGTTTAGGACATCAGGCAATTGGCGAAGCTTTTGGTGGAACGCTTACTAATTTATCGTCGGTATTTCATGGTGTTGCTACGCCAATTCAATTAGTTCCAAGAACAGCAGCAATTAGTACGAATAAAAATAATTTGTTTGAAGGAATGCCTAATGAGTTTGTTGTTGGTCGATACCATAGTTGGGTTGTGAGCGATAAAAATTTTCCTGAAGAACTAACTATTACAGCATCTGAATCGAATGGATTTATTATGGCATTAGAACATAAAACTTTTGATGTACAAGGCGTTCAATTTCATCCAGAATCGGTACTTACACCACTAGGTGAAACAATTGTAAGAAACTGGTTAAAAAAATAATATGAAAAAGATATTGCAATATTTATTTGAGCACAAAACGCTCGGCAGAAATGAGGCAAAAGAAATATTAGTCAACATGTCTGCTGGCCAATACAATGATGCAGAAATTGCGTCTTTCATTACAGTATTTTTAATGCGCAGTATTACTATTGAAGAGTTGCAAGGTTTTAGAGATGCTTTACTAGAGCTTTGTGTAAAAGTCGATTTAAAAGGATATGAAGTAGTAGATATTGTTGGTACAGGTGGCGATGGAAAAAATACCTTTAATATTTCTACACTGTCTTGTTTTATAGTAGCAGGTGCAGGGCAGAAAGTAGCCAAACATGGCAACTATGGTGCAAGTTCTATTAGTGGTGCATCGAATGTAATGGAGCAGTTGGGCTATCGTCATAAAAATGACAATGCGTCTTTGTTAAAAGAAATTGAATCAGCTAATATTTGTTTTTTACATGCGCCATTATTTCATCCTGCATTAAAAGTGGTTGGCCCAACAAGAAAGAGTTTGGGTGTAAGAACTTTTTTTAATATGCTAGGTCCTATGGTAAATCCTGCAGCACCTGCATATCAATTGGTGGGTGTGTATAATTTAGAAATGGCTAGAATTTATAATTATTTATTACAGCAAACCGGAAAAGCATTTACCATTTTACACAGCTTAGATGGTTACGACGAAATATCATTAACCAACGACACAAAAATTATTACCAATGAAGGCGAATTTATTTATACGCCAGAACAATTGGGTAAACGTGCCGTAACGCCAGAATCTATTTATGGCGGTGATTCTGTAGAAGAAGCAAGCGCAATTTTTAAATCAATTATAAAAGGTGAGGGTACTTGGGCGCAAAACGCAGTAGTATTAGCCAATGCTGCTATGGCTTTGCACTGTACAGGAAAATACGCCAACTATAACGATGCTTATTTAGCAGCAGTAGAAAGTCTTGAATCTGGTAAAGCATACCAGTCTTTACAAACATTAATTAGCCTTCAATAATATGAATATTCTAGATAAAATTGTTGCACAAAAACAAATAGAAGTAGCGGCTAGAAAATTGCAAATACCTGTTGCTGTTTTAGAGCAAATGAAATATTTTTCTGCCGAAACACTTTCCTTGTATTCCTTTTTATTAGATCCTACAAAAACGGGTATTATAGCGGAGTATAAACGAAAGTCTCCTAGCAAAGGGGTTATTAATGACCAGGCAACGGTTGAAGAAGTTACTATGGCTTATGCCAAATATGGTGCATCGGGAATTTCAGTTTTAACCGATACTGAATTTTTTGGTGGATCATTAACCGATTTATTGGCTGCAACCATTAATGAACTGCCTTTATTGCGCAAAGATTTTATGATTGATGAATACCAATTGATTGAAGCCAAAGCCCATGGCGCCGAAGTGATTTTATTAATTGCTGCTTGTTTAAGTCCTGATAAAGTAAAATCAATGGCAGCAACCGCTAAGTCTTTAGGTTTAGAAGTGTTGCTAGAAATTCATAACGAACAAGAGTTAGAACATATTTGTGATAGTATTGATTTAGTGGGTGTAAATAACCGCAATTTGAAAACCTTTGAAGTGAGTATTGATACTTCTTTGGCCTTAATTAAACAAATTCCAACTAATAAACTGGCTATTGCAGAAAGTGGCATTAGTAATGTAGATACTATTGTAACTTTACGCCAAGCAGGTTTTAAAGGATTTTTAATTGGAGAAAATTTCATGAAACAAGCTAGCCCTTCGATTGCTTTTGCTGATTTTGTACATCAATTAAAAGCAAAATAGTATGCGTATTAAAGTTTGTGGTATTACTAAACCTGATCAATTAATTCAACTCGATGAAATGGGTGTTGAATTTGCAGGATTTATTTTTTATCCCAAATCTCCCAGATATGTTTTTTCGCAGATGACCAAAGAGCAACTTCGAAAATTAAAAGGGAAACAGATTAACAAAGTAGGGGTGTTTGTTAATACGCCTGCAGAAGAAGTGCTGCATATGGTTGATGCTTGTGGATTGTACTTGGTGCAATTACACGGAGACGAATCTCCTAAATATTGTGAACGCATTTCAAACTATGTAACAGTTGTAAAAGCGTTTAGAATGCGTGAGGGTGAAAATATTTTGTGGCGAGCAAAAGATTACCAAGATGTAGCAGATATGTTTTTATTTGATACAGAAGGTGCTGGATATGGCGGAACAGGAAAGAAGTTTAATTGGAAACAATTAGAAGGAGAGACTGTTAGAAAGCCATTTTTTTTAAGTGGAGGAATTGAGCCCACTGATGCAGATTTATTAAAAGAATTTTCAACAAGCTCGGTAGCAAAAGATTTGTTTGCGGTAGATATCAATAGCAAATTCGAAATAACACCAGGCATAAAAGATATGGCAAAAGTGCAGGCTTTTGTAACAGCCATTAAGGGATAGTTTAAAGTAATAAATGATGAACACAACCACTAATTTTCAACAGCCCGATTTACAAGGATATTATGGCCAATTTGGCGGTGCGTATATTCCTGAAATGTTACACAGAAATGTGGAGGAATTAAAAGCACGGTATTTAGATATTATGTATGAGCCGAGTTTTCAAAAAGAATTCCAATCATTACTCAAAGATTATGTAGGAAGGCCAACGCCACTATTTTTAGCTGAACGTTTGAGCAAAGAATTTAATGCTCCAATTTATTTAAAACGAGAAGACCTTTGTCATACAGGCGCGCATAAAATTAATAATACAATAGGTCAAATTTTATTGGCCATTAAACTAGGCAAAACTCGAATCATTGCAGAAACGGGTGCAGGCCAACATGGTGTAGCAACGGCTACTGTATGCGCTTTGAAAGGATTAGAATGCATTGTTTACATGGGTGAAAAAGATATTGAACGCCAAGCCCCGAATGTGGCACGTATGCGTATGCTTGGTGCTAAAGTAATTCCTGCACTGAGTGGTAGCAAAACGTTGAAGGATGCAACCAATGAAGCCATTCGTGACTGGATTAATAATCCTATAGATACCCATTATATTATTGGTAGTGTGGTTGGTCCGCATCCTTACCCAGATATGGTGGCTCGTTTTCAAAGTGTTATTAGTGAAGAAACTCGCTGGCAGTTAAAAGAAAAAACAGGCAATGAATTACCAACGCATGTGGTGGCCTGTGTGGGTGGAGGAAGCAATGCCGCAGGTGCATTCTATCATTTTTTAGATGAGCTAAGCGTACAATTAGTTGCTGTTGAAGCAGCTGGTATGGGCGTATATTCTGGCATGAGTGCTGCAACAACGCAATTGGGTAAACCAGGTATTTTACACGGCAGTAAAAGTTTGTTAATGCAAACGGCAGATGGCCAAGTAGTAGAGCCACATAGTATTTCTGCAGGGTTAGATTATCCAGGAGTTGGACCATTGCACGCGCATTTATTTACTTCTGGAAGGGGTACATTTTTAAGTGCTACAGACAAAGAAGCTTTAGACGCCGCATTTCATGTAAGTAAAACAGAAGGGATTATTCCAGCACTAGAAACAGCACATGCTTTTGCTGTATTAGGAAAAATGAATTTAAAATCTTCCGATAGGGTAGTTATTTGCTTGAGTGGTAGGGGCGATAAAGATTTGGCAACCTATATTCGAGAATTAGATTTGGGGATATAATTATCAAAGCGTCAAATTTTAAAATTGAATTCATGAGTCGTTTACAAGCATTGTTTGCAAATAAAAAAGAAAGGGTATTAAATGTGTATTTTACTGCAGGATATCCCCAACTAGATAGTACTACAACCATTATACAAGCATTGCAAAATAATGGCGCTGATATTATTGAATTAGGAATGCCCTATAGTGATCCACTTGCCGATGGTCCGGTGATTCAAGAAAGTGGCAATATTGCTTTGCAAAATGGTATGACCATTGCTGTGTTGTTTGAACAATTAAAAAAAATCAAAGGACAAATTAATATTCCAATTATTTTAATGGGATATATGAATCCAGTAATGCAATATGGCTTTGAAAAATTTTGTGCAGATGCAAGTGCTGTTGGTGTTGACGGATTAATATTGCCCGATTTGCCAGAGTACGAATTTGAAATGGAATATGGTGCCATCATAAAAAAATACGGTTTAGACTTTGTTTTTTTAGTAACCCCCGAAACTTCAACCGAAAGAATTCAGCAACTCGATAATTTGAGTACTGGATTTTTATACGCAGTAAGTTCTTCTGCTACAACTGGTAAAGACAAAGATTTTAATTCGGTAGAAAAATACTTAGAACAATTACAGTCAATGCAATTAAAGAACCCTGTATTAGTGGGGTTTGGTATTAAAGACCGTAATACTTTTGAGTCGGCTTGTAAGTATGCAAACGGCGCCATTATTGGAACAGCTTTTATTAAAGCATTAGAAGGTTCAACAAATATTAATGAAACTGTAAAAGAATTTATCAACGCAGTTATTTAATAAAAAGAAATTGAAATAGCATGAAACTAGTGATCATAAAATACAATGCCGGCAATATTCAATCGGTGCTTTATGCATTGGAGCGAATAGGGGTAGAGGCAATTGTAACGGATGATCATTCTGCAATCATGGCAGCAGATAAAGTGATTTTTCCGGGTGTTGGCGAAGCGAGTACGGCCATGCAATATTTGCAAGATCGTCAATTAGACAAATTGATTGTAAGTCTTACACAACCCGTTTTGGGTATTTGTTTGGGTATGCAATTGATGTGTGCTTATAGCGAAGAGAACAATACCCAATGTTTGGGAATTTTTGAAGAACGCGTACAAAAATTTCAACCAAATAGTATTGTGCAAGCCAATTTAAAAGTGCCTCAAATTGGTTGGAACACTATTACTCATTTACAAACTCCCATCTTTAACCAAATCAAAGAAAATAGTTATTGCTATTTTGTTCATGGATATTATGCAGCATTGGGCGAACATACCATTGCGCAAACAGACTATGTACAGCCTTATAGTTCGGCCTTGCATAAAAACAATTTTTACGGCCTACAATTTCATCCAGAAAAAAGTGCTGGAATTGGAGAGCAGATATTAAAAAACTTTATCCAATTATAAGGATAAAAAAATCACTACTATGCAAATTATACCGGCTATAGATATTATTGATGGAAAATGTGTTCGACTAACACAAGGCGATTATGCACAAAAAACTATCTACAACGAAAATCCATTAGAGGTTGCCAAGCAATTTGAAGCAGCAGGACTAAAGCGTTTGCATTTAGTAGATTTAGACGGCGCAAAAGCAGGTACAGTAAAGAACTGGGCCGTGTTGCAAGAGATTGCTGCATATACCACTTTGAGTATTGATTTTGGAGGTGGAATAAAAAAAGACAAAGACTTAAATATTGTTTTTGAGTCTGGTGCAGCTTATGCTACTATTGGTAGTTTGGCAGTAAAAGAGCCCGATACTTTTTTAGAATGGTTAAGGGTTTATGGAGCCGATAAATTTATTTTGGGTGCCGATGTAAAGTCAGAAAAAATTGCTGTAGCTGGTTGGTTAGAAACAACAGATATTAATATTTACGATTTTTTACAAGATTATATTAGCAAGGGAATTTTGCAATCGTTTTGTACAGACGTAAGTAAGGATGGTAAATTAGAAGGACCATCTATTGAATTGTATAAGAACATTGTGAAAAAATTTCCTTCCTTGTATTTTATAGCTAGTGGTGGTGTGAGTTGTTTAGATGATTTAACTGCGTTAAAAGAATTGGGTTGTGCTGGTGCCATTGTAGGGAAAGCTATTTATGAAGGTAGAATTGCTTTAAAAGATTTGACTAATTTTTAAACAAAGAATAGCGTAATAAAATGCTTACAAAAAGAATTATTCCTTGTTTAGATATTCGCGACGGACGCACTGTTAAAGGGGTGAATTTCGAAAATATTCGTGATGCTGGTGATCCAGTAGAATTGGGTGCGTTTTATGCAGCGCAAGGGGCCGATGAATTGGTTTTTTTAGATATCACAGCTACAATTGAAAAAAGAAAAACCTTAAGTGAATTAGTTAATAGAATATCGCACCATATTAATATTCCTTTTACAGTGGGTGGCGGCATTAGTAGTGTTGATGATGTTAGTGTTTTATTGCAAAATGGTGCCGATAAAATTTCGGTTAATACATCGGCCTATAAAAATCCGCAATTAATTAAAGATTTAGCCAAAGAATTTGGAAGCCAATGCATTGTTTTAGCCATTGATACCAAGTTAGAAGCCGATGGTAATTGGTATGTGTATTTGAATGGTGGAAGGGTTAAAACAGATTCAAAATGTATTGATTGGGCTAAACAAGCCGTAGATTTGGGGGCTGGTGAAATATTGTTAACCTCTATGAACCACGACGGCACCAAACAAGGTTTTGCGTTAGATATTACAGCAACACTAGTGGAAATATTACCAGTACCAATAATAGCATCAGGCGGTGGTGGTACGATGGATCATTTTGTTGATGTGTTTACAACAGCCAAAGCAGATGCGGCATTGGCTGCTAGTATTTTTCATTTCAAGGAAATTGCCATTCCTGACTTGAAAGCTTATTTAAACGAAAAAGGAATTATTGTTAGAATTTAATACAACAATCATGAATATAGATTTTTCAAAATACGCAGATGGTTTAGTACCCGCAGTTATTCAAGACTTTAATACCGATAAAGTGTTAATGCTAGGTTTTATGAACCAAGAAGCGCTAGAAAAAACGGAAGCACTAGGACGGGTAACTTTTTTTAGTAGGAGTAAACAACGTTTGTGGACAAAAGGAGAGGAATCTGGTAATTTTTTAGAATTGAAAACCATAACGGTTGATTGTGATAATGATACTTTATTAATTAAAGCTCATCCGCTAGGGCCTGTTTGCCATACTGGTGCCGATACTTGTTGGATGGAAAAAAACCATAGCAATAATTTCTTGTCTTATTTAGAAGATATTATTCAATTGCGCAAACAAGCATCACCAGCGGATTCTTATGTGGCTAGTTTATTTGCCAAAGGGATGAATAAAATTGCCCAAAAAGTAGGTGAAGAAGCGGTTGAACTTGTAATTGAAGCAAAAGACAATGACCAAGATTTATTTTTAAATGAAGCAGCCGACTTATTGTTCCATTACTTAATTTTATTAAACGCCAAAGGATATCGATTAACAGATGTGATGGATATTTTACAAAAACGTCATTCAAAATAATATGCGTCAATTATTTGTTTTTTTATTGCTACCTATATTTTCTTTCGCTCAAACTACTACGAAAGATTTTGTAATTAAAGCATCCATCAAAGGATTGAAAGATAGTACCCAAGTATTTTTAAAAGGAGGTACTACAGGAACAACTATAGCCAATACCATTGTGCGTGATGGCCAATTTGCCATTACCGGCAAACTGAAAGAAGCCGATGTTTTTCAACTAAGTTTTGTTGGTTATAAAGAAGGAATAGACCTTTTTTTATTTAATGATACTTTACAAATAGTAGGTGATTTAACTACCGGTTTAAATATGAGTGGCTCTCAAATTCAAGTAGACTACGAATATTTTAAACAACAATTCAACCCGTTTAGAGACAGGTTGAATTCATTAGCTGCTGCTATTAACCAAGAAAAAGATGCTACCAAACGCAATGGGTTAATGAATGAGTTTAATACCAATAAAACAGGTGTGATTCAAACAGCAGCAGACTTTGCTAAATTAAAACCCAATTCTCCAGTTAGTCCTTTTGTGCTATATGTGATAAGTCCATTGTTTGAAGGAGCTGGGGGTATTCTATTAATAGAACCTAGTTATAAATTATTAACTGCTGCAGCCAAAACTTCTGCTTATTCAAAAACTTTAGAAAAAGCAATTGATGAAGCAAAGCTTGGCGCTATAGGGTCTATGGCTATTCCTTTCTCTCAAAAAGATACAGAAGGGAAATTGGTTTCATTAGCTTCTTTTAAAGGCAAATATGTTCTAGTAGATTTCTGGGCTAGTTGGTGTGGACCTTGCCGACAAGAAAATCCTAATGTTGTTAGGGCTTTCAATCGTTTTAAAGCCAAGAATTTCACTGTATTGGGTATTTCACTTGATCAAGATAAATCAAGGTGGTTACAGGCTATTAAAGACGATGGCTTAACCTGGACGCATTTAAGTGATTTGCAATATTGGAGCAATGCAGTAGCACAATTGTACAAAATACAAAGTATTCCAGCCAATATGCTCATTGATCCTACCGGAAAAATTATTGGTAAAAATTTAAGAGGCGAAGATTTGATTCAAACACTAGCCACTATTCTAAAATAATTATCGAATAAAAAATAGGGTATAACTGGTTTCGTCGAATCCTATCATTACAATCTTTCCATCTAATTCAATAATAGGACGTTTAATAGCAGATTGCTTTTCTAATAAAAATGCAATGGCTGTTTTTTCATTCACTATTTTTCGTTGGTGGTTAATATCGTAAGCACGCCAAGTACTGCCTTTTTTATTTAACAATACTTCCCATCCTTTTTGTTTACACCAGTCTTGTAATTTTTCTTCGGTAATACCTTTCTTTTTATAATCGTGAAAAGTATATTCAATCTGGTTTGTTTTTAAAAAATTAATGGTGTCTTTAACGGTGTTGCAATTTGGAATTCCGTAAACTATATACATCTTTTTTATTAAGTGGTTTTAAAATGGGTGTTTAACCAACTGTCTTTCATTGGTATGATCCAATTGTTTAGCAACTCATTTTTTGTAGCGGCCAAATTATTAAAATAAAGGGTGTCTGGGTTTAAAAAGCCATTTTCAATTCCGTGTTTAATTTGACTCATTGGTAAAACTTGCACCTTGTCTTTTATTAAAAAAGCCAAACTCATACGATTAAGTAATGATACCTTATAATGAAGTTCTAGATCTTGAATCATCCTAAACAAAGTGTCGGTACTACATCCACCTACATGTGCTGCAGATTCATCGGCCATGATTACAATAAACTGCCCAAAGAATAAATTGGCATAACCTTTTACGGGGGTGCCATGTGTTTTCCAATTGGCTAAATAGCTGGTTAGTTTATCTTCTATTTCAAAGGCTTCGCTAATAGAAAATAATCGACTACTTTGGTAAATCCAAACTTTTGAATTTGGTTGAAAATCTGCTGGAATTAAGTTGCTGTATTCAAAACTCATGTTTAAAAATTTATTGGTTATTCCATAGAAGCGGCAATCATTTCGGCAATATCCAAAACGGCTACTTCATTTTCTTTTTCTCTATTTTTTACGCCATCTGTCATCATTGTATTACAGAAAGGACAGGCCGATGCAATGAATGTAGCGCCTGTTTCTAGGGCTTCGTCTGTTCGTTCTGTATTAATGCGTTTGTTGCCTGGCTCATCTTCTTTAAACATTTGCGCACCACCAGCACCACAACACAAACCATTGCTTTTACAACGTTTCATTTCTACCAGTTCTGCATCTAGTGCTTCTAATACTTTACGAGGGGCTTCGTAAATATTGTTCGACCTACCTAAATAACAACTATCGTGGTAAACAATTTTCTTGCCTTTAAATTCGCCACCTTCTTTAAGTTTTATTTTTCCTTCATCAATTAATTGCTGTAAAAAACTGGTATGGTGAATCACTTCGTAATTGCCACCCAATTCTGGATATTCGTTTTTAAATGTATTAAAGCAATGCGGACAAGTAGTGATGATTTTTTTAATACCATATCCATTTAAAATTTGAATATTCTGGTAAGCCATCATTTGAAATAAAAATTCATTTCCTGCACGTCTTGCAGGGTCTCCAGTACATGCTTCTTCTTTTCCAAGTATGGCATAATTAACGCCCACTTTATTAAGGATGGTTGCAAATGCTTTGGTGATTTTTTGTGCTCGTTGGTCGAAACTTCCTGCACAGCCCACCCAAAACAACACTTCGGGTGTTTGGCCATTTGCAAGCATTTCAGCCATGGTATTTACTTTCATATTGGAAAGATTTATGTAAAGTTAGTTTAAAGTTCATGCCATTAATTATTTGGCATTTCATTGATCCAATTAGCACGATCGTCTGGCGCAAATTTCCAAGGTGCAAAATTATTTTCAATATTACTAAATGTGCTATTCCATTCTTGCGGTGCATTGCTGTCTTCCATAATTAGCGCACGCCTTAGTTCCATAATAATGTCTAATGGAGAGATACTTACCGGACACTCCTCTACACAAGCATTACAGGTGGTACAGGCGCGTAATTCTTCGATACCGATATAGTTTTGTATTAATGATTTTCCGTCGTCTACAAAAGCTTTATTTTGATTAATATTCATACCCACTTCTTCTAGTCGATCCCTAGTGGCCATCATGATTTTTCTAGGACTCAATAATTTCCCTGTAATATTTGCTGGACAGGCACTTGTGCATCTTCCACATTCGGTGCAACTATATGCGTCCATTAGGTTTTTCCAGCTCAAATCAAATACATCTTTAGCCCCAAATTTTTCTGGAGGATTAGCATTGGTTGGTGCCAATTCAGGTTGCATGGCATACAATACTTCGTTTTGTACCGATGGCATATTGCTCATTTGGCCAATAGCATTTAAACGCGAATAATAAGCATTTGGAAAAGCCAATACAATATGCAAATGTTTAGAATAGGGTAGGTAATTTAAAAATGTAAAAATGCCTATTATGTGTAACCACCAACAAATGCGTTCAATTACAACCAAACTGCTTAATGGAATGTTTGAAAAATACGGACTGATAAACGATGAAAAGAAAAGTGATCCGGTTGTTTTATAATGTTCACTACCTTTTAATTGAATGGCTTGGTCTGTAGCATTCATTAATAAAAACAAACTCATTAAAACAATTTCTGTTATTAGAATATAGTTGGCATCCGATTTAGGCCATCCTTCCAAATCTTTATTGGCAAAGCGTTTTAGCTTGATAATATTTCTTCTGGTTAAAAAAACAACACATACCAGTGTTACCAATACGGCCAAACTTTCAAATACATTAATAATAAAAGCATAGTAATTGCCCAATAGTGGCAGAAACAAACGGTGTGTTCCTAAAAGTCCATCTAACAATAATTCTAAAACCTCAATATTGATAATAATAAATCCGCCATAAATAATTAAATGCAAAAAAGCTACTAATGGATTTTTAAACATTTTCTTTTGACCTAAAGCCAATAACAAAACGTTTTTCCAGCGTTTTGAAGGGTTGTCGGATCTGTCTTCGGGTCGGCCCAAAAAGATATTCCGCTTAATTTCACCCGCTTTTTTAGTAAATAGCCATGTAGCGACGATAAATAATGCCACAAAAAGAATTTGTTGGAGTATTGGCATAGTTAGTAGTTAAGGTGTTAAAGTTAGCAGTTTTGCTTTGTTGTAAATTGGATTGTTGGTTGATTTTATTGTGCTTATTTTTGAACTACAAAAAATGTCTATGTCAGAAAAAAAAATTATCCTCAACCAAGAATCGGCCAACCAAAAATTGCACCGGATGGCACTGGAACTGGCAGAAAACCTAAGTGGTAGTAACGCTGAGGTTATTTTAATAGGTGTTCGTACCAATGGTTTAGTAATTGCCCAAAAAATTGCCGAGTTATTAAAGCCTTATATCAGTAATAAAATATCCATTATATCTGTTTCACTTAATAAGCAATTGCCCAAAGAGGTTGTTTTAAGTGAAAACAGTAACCTAACTGATTTAAACTTGGTATTAATTGATGATGTAGCCAATAGTGGTAAAACCTTATTGTATGCACTAAAACCCTTGCTAGCGTTTTATCCTAGAACCATTCAAACCCTTGTTTTGGTTGAGCGTATGTATAAAATGTATCCTGTAAAACCCGATTATGTAGGTATTTCAGTTGCTACAACACCTGAAAATCATATAGAAGTAGAAGTTGCAGACGGGCAAATCATGGGTGCTTACGTGATTTAATGGATTACAAATCAATAGATATAACAATCTTTTAATATTTTTGGTTTTAAATATAACAATACAATATGGACGCAGTAATTCAAGAAAGAGTAAATACTTGGGCAAACGGAAATTACGACCAAGCAACCAAAGAGGCTATTGCAAATATGCAAGCCAATAATCAAGACGAATTAGCCGATGCTTTTTATAAAAGTTTAGAATTTGGTACAGGCGGATTACGCGGAATTATGGGCGTTGGTACCAATCGGATTAACAAGTATACAATAGGCATGGCTACACAAGGCTTTGCCAATTATTTAAAAAAAAACTATCCTGCCGAAACTATTAAAATGGCAATTGGGCACGATAGTAGAAACAACAGCCGTTTTTTTGCAGAAACAACAGCCAATGTATTTGCAGCGAATGGCATTAAAGTGTATTTATTTGAAGCTCTAAGACCTACACCAGAATTGAGTTTTGCCATTAGGCATTTGGGCTGTAAAGGTGGCGTGGTATGTACTGCATCGCATAATCCCAAAGAATACAATGGGTATAAAGCTTATTGGAATGATGGTGGTCAATTAGTACCGCCGCACGATAAAAATGTAATTAAAGAAGTAGAAGCAGTAACTAGTATTGATGATGTAAAATGGACCGGTGGAGAAATGAATATTTCCATCATGGGTAAAGAAATGGATGATGCTTATTTAAAAATGGTGAAAGGCCTAAGTGTATATCCAGAAGTTATTGCCAAACAACACGACCTTAAAATTGTATACACTCCAATACATGGAACGGGTATTACATTAGTGCCACAAGTATTAAAAGATTTTGGTTTTACCAATGTTACAGTTGTTGAAGAGCAATCTGTTCCTGATGGTAATTTTCCTACAGTAATATATCCTAATCCCGAAGAGTCCGAAACAATGAGTATTGGGCTTAGTAAAGCAAAAGCACTTGATGCCGATATTTTATTGGGTACAGACCCTGATGCAGACCGCGTTGGTATTGGTGTAAAAAACCACAAAGGCGAATGGGTATTAATGAATGGTAACCAAACGGCTGTATTGGCTTTTGCCTATATGTTAGAAGCCCGCAAAGCCAAGGGCATAGCGCAACCCAACGATATGGTTATTACAACCATCGTTACAACAGAAATGATCAATGCATTGGCCGCTGCAAATGATGTTGCCTGTTATAATGTACTAACAGGATTTAAATGGATTGCAGAATTAATTAAAGAAAAAGAGCAGCAAGAAAATTATGTTATAGGAGGAGAGGAAAGTTTTGGTTTAATGATTGGCGATCAAATTAGAGACAAAGATGCTATCAGTGCCGTTGCCCTAATGTGCGAAATGGCCGCTTATGCCAAAGAGCAAGGAAAGACCTTGTTTGAAAAGATGATTGAACTCTATCAGCAATATGGTTTCTATTACGAAAACTTAATTAGCATCACCAAAAAAGGCATGAATGGCCAAAAGGAAATTGCTGATATGATGGATGGGTTTAGAAATAATCCACCTGCAACAATTGATGGCGCGCAGGTAGTTCAATTATTAGATTACGAATTACAAAAAGGATCTAATCCTTCAAACGGAGAAACATGGCCCATTCTTTTACCAAAAAGCAATGTGTTGCAATTTATCACTGCCGATGGTTCTAAAATATCAGCCCGACCTTCTGGTACCGAACCAAAAATTAAGTTTTATTTCAGTGTTAAATCTACACTAGCCAATAAAGCCGATTTTGATGTGGTATATGCCGAATTGGAGCAAAAAATTAAACGCATTATTGTGGATATGCATTTACAATAATCTTTCTATTCACATCATAAGTATCATTCATCAGATGTGTTATATTCGTTTTGTTTATGAGAAAAGATTATTTAGATACCTACCAACATAAAGGGTTTAGAAAAAGATTGGTAGAATTATTAAGAACAAAAGGAATTACCGATGAAATAGTGTTAGAAGCTATCAATACAATTCCTAGACATTTTTTTTTAGATTCTGCATTCGATAAAATTGCTTACGAAGATCGTGCGTTTGAAATTGGCGCTAACCAAACTATTTCGCAACCTTATACTGTTGCTTATCAATCTCAATTATTACAAGTTAAAAAAAACGACAAAGTACTTGAAATAGGCACTGGGAGTGTGTATCAGTCAAGTGTTTTAGCAGAAATGGGTGCATGGGTATATACCATTGAACGCCAGAAAAAATTATACGACGAACAAAAAAATTATTATCTCCGACCAAAATATCCCAATATTAAATTCTTTTATGGCGATGGTTTTCAGGGGTTGCCAGCGTATGCGCCTTTTGATAAAATTATTATCACAGCCGCAGCACCAATGATTCCGCCAAAACTAATTGAACAATTAAAAGTAGGAGGGATGATGGTGATTCCTTTAAACGAAGGCGATATACAACGCATGCTGCGTATTACTAAAATGGCCGATGGTAGTATTCAACAAGAATCATTTGAGGCATTTTCATTTGTGCCAATGCTTACAGGTAAGCAAGACTAAATTTAAATTGGGGGAACTATATTTTATTGACCAGTTCAATAGGGTATCATAAAAAAAGCTTGACTGTTATGCAGTCAAGCTTTTTTTATCTTTAAAAACCGTATCGTTTATTTATGACGACACATGGTTGATAGATTATTGCATCATATCCATTCCGCCAGATCCCATATCGGCTTTGCTATTTTTGCGTTTAAACAAGGTTGCATCAAATTTACCAAAACGGTAACTGAAAGTTAAACGTCCTTGTTGTTGGTCTCTACTTCTTGAACTTGTTTGATTAAAGTAAATACTTTCAGAATAAGTTTTTGAAACCTGTGTTTTGAAAATATCATTCACACTCAAACTTAATGAACCAGACTTTCCGTTCTTCCAAGTCCAATCTTTTTTAATTGCTAAATCAGCAGAATAACGTGGATAGTTATATCCTTGAGAAGTTGTTTGAGGACCACCAAACATTCCACCCATTCCACCACTCATACCACGACCTTGCATTTGGTTACTGCCACCTCCAGGAGGTAAAATTGTTTTTGCTTGGTAGTCGCCACTAAATTGTATAGACCATGTTTTAGAAACTTTAAAAGTACTGTTCATTTTACTGAACCAACTTAAAAGTGAATTGTCAATTGTTTGATTTGCTATGCTCGAGTTGATTTTTGAATTAAATAAGTTGAAACTTAAAGTAAGATCCCACCATTTGTTTACAGACATTTTATTAGACAATTCTAATCCATAAGTCATGCTATTATCTGCATTAATATAGGTGTTGAAATAAGCACTATCACCCGATGATAAACCATTCTTGTCGCGATATACATAACGCGTAATTAGATTGGTGCTGTATTTAAAATAAACAGTTGCTAAAAAATTAGCGCCTTTTTTGTAAGCATTATTATAAGAAGCCTCAAATGAATTGGTGAATTCTGGTTTTAATTTGGCATTACCAATATTAATATTTTGCGGATCTGAATAATCAGGGAAAGGCATCAATTGAAAGAAGTTAGGACGATTCACACGTCTTGAATAGTTCAATTGAAAATCTTGCGTGGCATTTATTTTATAAGTAGCAAATGCACTTGGGAACAAGCTCAATGGGTATTTCACCGAAAAATTAGAAGAGTCAATACCATTTTGTTTTAATAAAGTACCAGTGTAACTAGAACTTTCAACTCTAAAACCTAATTGATAACTCCATTTTTTTGCTTTAAAAGAATAGTTTACATAACCAGCATAAACTTGGTCGTTAAATTTATATTTACTACTAATTGATGGGACCAATAAATAATCATTAAGTGTTGAACTGAAACGATATTGGTCACTTCCGTTGCTGAAGTCACGAATTGCGCCGCGTCCACCTGCTTCAAATTTTGCATCTTCACCCAATTCATTTTCATAGTCTAATTGTAGGGTATAGTTTTTACTTACACCACCACCTAAGGTTTTTTGTTTTAATCCTGATCCTTTTAAACTATTATCTAAATTATAAGTTTGGGTATTAATATTACTCTCGTTATTATTATTACTAGAGTTCATGTTTAAATCTCCAGACAAACTTTCACCAGCTTTTGCGTAATTGTGTTTATAACTTAATTGCGTTCCAAAGTTTTCAAACAAGCCTCTACTTGAGCTTGCAATGTTATTATATGAAGTATTTGTGCCTTTAATGGTAGAATCTACTCTTTGCGTTTGGTCGCTATTCATTTCTCCTGTTACATAGTTCGCAGCTACAGTAAAAGTGTTTCTATTATTTAATAAGTAATCTACACTTCCTCTAAAGAAACCAAAATACCCACCACCTACACTGTTGGAGTTTTGATGTATAAAACTAGGTGTTGCTAAATAGTTATTACGGTCGGCATATCCTTCAGAAATAGATTTACGCTCATTTAAATTACCGCTTAATGAGATATTGGTTTTAGTTTGGCGAATGCTTAAATCTCCTCCCAAATTGAATTTTCCACGAGAGTCAATACCAGCGCGTAATCCACCATTATAGCCGCTTTTTTTATTCTTCTTTAAAACAATATTTAAAATACCGGCATTACCACCAGATGCATCGTATTTAGCAGAAGGGTTGGTAATTAATTCTACTTTATCAATAATTTCTGCAGGTATTTGATCGAGTGTTAAAGTAGTTGGTCTGTTATCAATAAAAATAGTAGGGGCCGCATTACGCATAGTTACGTTTCCGTCAATATCTACATTTAATGAAGGAATATTCTTCATAATCTCAGTTGCAGTTTGACCAGCACTCATTAAATTTTTATCTACATTGAAAATTTTACGATCAATACCCATTTCAAACAATGGCTTAGCAGTAGAATTAACGGTTACATTTCCAAGATTGGTAGCGTCTTGTTCTATTTTGATATTACCCAAATCTTTATCAACCATTCCTAATAGTTGTTGCATATTTGGTTGGCCTTGTCCTCCTTGAGGGAATTTAATACCAAAGCTAATTGGCTTTTCTAATTTGGTATAGCCAATAGATGATAGTTTTAGCGTAAAACTGCCCATTACTGATAGGTTTTCAATACTAAACTCACCGTTTGCTTTGGTGATTTGCGTTGAAAGTATGGCTATCTTCAATTTTTTTGTTACAGTATCAAATTTGTTACCGGTTAACTGTATGGTAACACCTTCAACTGCTTTATTGGTTTTAGCGTCAATGATTTTTCCATAAAAATGGCCAACATTCATGTTTTGACTAGCGCCGGCGCCTCCTCTCATTCCTCCCATTGGGTATTGTGCCATAGAGAAACTCATGACATGCATTAAAATTGCGGAAAGTATTATTTTTTTCATAATATGTAATTCTTATTGTGGTAAGGCAAAGTTCGTACAATGAAGGTTGTTTACGCTTTCATCATTGTACAAGCGGTAATATGACAAATTTGAATGGATAAAGTTTTAAATTAGAGGGTGTCAAGTACAATTATTATCGGTGATTAGGTTAAAAGGGTTAGAAAAACCTGTAATAAACCGATTAAAAAACCAAGTACGCCACCTATTATTTCTACAAATCGAAACTCTTTTGACATTATTGCAAGGAGAATTTGCTCTAATTTATCACTTGAAAAATTGCTCACTTTTTCAACTACAATCTTTTCAAGGTCAAGGTCTTTTTCTAATTGACCCATATAATTGGTCATTAATTGAGGAAATAACGATTCTAATTCCGAAATAAACACTGTTTTCATTTGTGCTATCGTTCTATCTCCCACAAACATGCTAATCATTGGCATCTCTTCGGGCAATTTAACGCGTAAGAAATGGTCAATATGTGTTTCTACATAGGGCATGAGTAGTTCAATATTCTTAGGATCGGCAATTTTATTTTCAATATCTGAAAAAGACAATAACTCTTCACTAACTAGTTTTCCTAGTTTGGCGGCAAATTGTTGCTGTCTTTTTGGAAAAATACCATGAAAGGTAATTCCAAGTATTTTTTTGGGTACTCTAGGATGAAATAGCATTTTAATGGCAATCCAGTTAGTGAACCAGCCAATAAATGCAGAAATCAATGGAATTAAAAAAAGTGCAATTGTCATGTTAGATAAATTAAAAAACCCTATAAGTAATTGCTTATAGGGTTTTAGTTGGGAGAACGATGGGTCTCGAACCCACGACCTACAGTGCCACAAACTGTCGCTCTAACCTACTGAGCTACGCCCTCCGTTTGTACTCTCTCTAAAACTTTTTGGTTCCAAAGGTTTGCAAAAATAGGGTAATTATGCATTTGCTGAAACTCAATTTTGATTCTTTTTAAAATCTCTTTAAAAAAAACCTTTGTTAATTGCGATAAAAGGTAAGAGTGAAAGGTGTTTTTCATCTATTTTTGAGATTAGTCATGCAAAAATTTAAAAATTTTATGAAGAGTAGAAAAGGATTGGTTTTAACAGCCATTGTATTATTTGGTGCATTATTTTTTGCGTTTAAAGTAATTGATACACGTTTTGATCGCTCAGATCTTACCCAAAGACAAAGATTGTTAACCGCCATTGGGTCATTATTGGAAACGGAGCATTATAGTCCTAAAACCATTAATGATGCGTTTTCAAAAGAAGTCTTCAATAAATATTTAACCGAACTTGATGGAGAGAAAATTCTATTTCTTCAATCAGATATTAATAGTTTTAAAAAATTCGAAACAACTATTGACGATGAAATTCATGGTGCCCCAATACTATTTGCGCCAACAGTAAGTGCGGTTTATGCCAAAAGAATGGCCGAAGTAGTTGCTTTATACAAAGAAATATTAGCAACACCATTCAGTTTCAACATAGATGAAACTGCTGTTTTAGATGGCGACAAATTAACATTTGCAAGTTCCGAAGCAGACAGAAAAGATAGGATACGCAAAACCTTAAAATATTTAACACTAGAAAGATATATAGACGTTTTAGACCAACGCGAAAAAAACAAATCCACCAAAGATTTTGTTGTTAAAGCCGATACTACTTTAGAGCGTGAATCAAGGATGAAAGTGTTGAAAATTATGGATAAAAAGTACGATCGTATTAAGAGTACTTTTAATGACGACCAACGATTTAATGCCTTTTTAAATACCATCACAAATTTGATGGATCCACACACTGATTATTATCCGCCAATTGAAAAAAGAGCGTTTGACGAAGAAATGAGTCGCCGTTTTTATGGCATTGGTGCACAATTAAAAGAAGACGAAAGCGGTATTAAAATTGCAAGTGTTCAAACCGGTGGTGCTGCATGGAAATCGGGTGAAGTTGTTGCCAATGATATTATTATTAAAGTAGCACAAGGCAAAGAAGAACCAGTTGATGTTGCAGGATATGCTACCGAAGATGCCGTGAAATTAATTCGTGGAAACAAAGGCACTGAAGTTCGATTAACATTAAAAAAATTAGACGGATCAATTAAAGTGGTAAGTATTATTCGCGATGAAGTTTTATTAGACGAAGGGTTGGTTCGTAGTGCGGTTATTCAAAATGGAGCAGACAAAATTGGATACATTTATTTGCCTGAATTCTATGCAGATTTTGAACGTGAAAATGGTAACCGTTGTTCTGAAGATGTGGCCAAAGAATTGGTTAAATTAAAAGCAGAAAAAGTAAATGGGGTAGTGTTAGATATTAGAACCAATGGCGGTGGATCTTTATACGAAGTTGTTCAAATGGTGGGTCTATTTATTAATCAAGGCCCCGTTGTTCAAGTACGTGACAAAGAAGGTAAATCAAGTAGCCTAAACGACAAGCAAGCTGGTACGCTTTATGATGGTCCTTTGGTAGTTATGGTAAATGAATTAAGTGCATCTGCCAGTGAAATTTTTGTTGCTGCCATTCAAGATTATAAAAGAGGTATTGTAATTGGTAGTACTTCAACTTATGGAAAAGGCACTGTTCAAAAAACAGTTCCTTTTGGTAAGCCAATTGATTTTACTAGTGGTAGAACAGAGTATGGTGCGGTGAAACTTACTTTTCAAAAATATTACCGTATTAATGGTGGATCGGTTCAATTAAAAGGTGTTACCCCAGATGTAATATTACCAGATGCATATGAGTTTTATAAAATTAGAGAGAAAGACAATCCTGCCTCTTTGCCTTACGATGAAATAGCCAAAGTGCCTTATCAAACATGGAATTTGGCAGATTATTCTGGTGTAATTGCAAAAGAAAACGCCAAAATTGCACAAGACAATTCATTAAATCTTTTAAAGAGTAATTTAGAATGGTTGTCTAAAAATGCAGAGCAGCCGGTGAATTTAAATATTGAAAAATACCGTGCCATGCAGCAGCAATTGAAAACAACAGTTAACCAAAACAATGCGCTGCAAAAATTAGAAAAAGATATTAATGTAGATGCTATGGCTGTTGACAAAGACAAGTTCTACAACAATTCCGATAAACAAAAAGGAGAACGCTATTTAGCTTGGTTAAAGTCTATAAAAACTGACAAAGAGTTAGATGTGACTGTTAAATTAATAGGCGATATGATCCACCCCGATTTGCAAGCATCAATAAAGAAATAATCCCCCCGTTTATTTGGTTTAATTATTTAAAGTAAGAAATAAATGGAGCAGGATAATAAATGGTATGCCTTATATACCAAGCCAAGATGGGAAAAAAAAATACACACAGTTCTGCTAAGAAAAAAAATAGAATGCTGGTGCCCTGTTAAAAGAATTGAAAATCAGTGGAAGGACAGGAAAAAAATGATAGATGAGCCTGTTTTCAAGTCCTATATTTTTGTAAAGATTGATATTAAAAATCGTACAGAAGTATTAATGACAGATGGTATTTTAAATTTTGTACATTACCTAGGTAAGCCTGCTGTTATTAGAGACGAAGAAATTCAAATCATTAAACAATACCTTTCTGAAAAAGATGCAATTTTAACATTGCAGTCATTACAAGCATTCGAAGAAACGACAAAAGTACTTGTAACCTATGGCGTGTTTATGGATAAGGTTGGAACCGTAATTAAAAAAGAAAGGAAAAAGATTTACGTTAAACTACAAAGTCTTGGGCAAGTAATGGTGGTAGAATTTCCAATAGACTATCTCAAACCAATGTTTTAGGGTTATTGTATTTTCCAATCAATTATTTGGTTAGCCCATTCGTTTCTAAAAGGCGTACTGATACGTAAATAATTATCGGTATATCCTTCCATCATTCCATTCTTTTCAAAATTTTCAAACAACACTTTTCTTGTTGATTGGTAATGTTGTTCTGTAAAGTATTGGAGTTTTTGATAAGATAAATTTCTAAGAATTTTATTGCGTTCATTTCTTACAGCCATTGGTATGATGGGCTGAATGTCTAATGCTTTTGTAGCGGTTCTTTCTGAATAGGTAAACACATGCAAATAAGAAACGTCTAGTTGGTGTAAAAAATCAAATGTTTCTTGAAAATGCTTGTCTGTTTCGCCAGGGAATCCTACAATAACATCTACCCCAATGGCACAATGGGGCATTAATTGCTTTATTAAGTCTACACGCTCTTGGTATAATTCTTTTTGATACCGTCTGCGCATAAGCCTTAAAATATCATTACTGCCACTTTGTAATGGAATATGAAAATGGGGCATGAACTTCTTGCTAGTAGACACCCATTCAATTACTTCATTGGTTAATAGGTTGGGTTCAATGGAAGAAATTCTATACCTATCTATACCTTCTACCTCGTCTAGAGCCACAATTAATTGGGCAAAATCTTCCTCATATTTTAATTCGCCGTCAGGCCCTTTGCCAAAATCGCCCAAGTTTACGCCTGTTAATACAATTTCTTTTACACCGTCTGCTGCTAAAGTTTTGGCATTGGCAACTACATTGGCAATATTATCGCTTCTGCTTTTGCCCCTAGCCATTGGAATGGTACAGAAGGAGCAGTTATAATCGCAGCCATCCTGCACTTTTAAAAAGCTTCTTGTACGGTCGTTCATTGAAAAAGAAGCATTAAAGCCTGTGACTGTTTCAATATCGCAACTGCATATTTTACTTGCATCACCCTTGGTTAACTCATTGATATGCTTAATGATATTGAATTTTTCAGATGCACCAAGAACCAAGTCAACACCAGGAATGCTGGCTATTTCAGTTGGCTTTAATTGGGCATAGCAACCGGTAATTACTACAAAACTTTCTGGCGATTTGCGTTGAATACGCCTAACAATTTGACGGCATTCTTTGTCGGCATTATCAGTTACCGAGCAAGTATTAATAACATATACGTCTGCATTTGAGTCGAAATCCTTTTTTTCAAAGCCTTCTTGCTCCATCAATCGAGACAAAGTGGAAGTTTCTGAGAAATTTAATTTACATCCCAATGTATGAAAGGCCACTGATCGCTTCTTTTCCATAGAGCGCCAAAGATAATGCAGGCGGCTGAATTACAATTGTGCCATTTATTATTTGAAGGGTCTGTTTACTATAAGTATTTAAGATTTTCTTAAATAAAAGAAAATGCCCCCCTGTTTTTTTCGTTTTAGTATTATTAAGGTATGTTTGCGAGTCTTAAAAACCGAAATCAATATGCAGTTTAAACGGATTAACAATATTGTTGGATGGGCTGTGGCCTTGATTGCCTGTACCGTCTATGTATTAACCGCAGAATCAGGGGGTAGTTTCTGGGATTGTGGAGAGTTTGTAAGTAGCTGTTTTAAGCTACAAATTCCGCATCCACCAGGGGCGCCTTTATTTGTAATTATAGGTCGTTTATTTATTATTCTTTTTGGAGACAATCCATTAACAGCTGCTAAAGCGGTGAATGTAATGAGCGCATTGGCAAGTGGTTTTACCATTTTGTTTTTGTTTTGGACCATCACACATTTTGCGCGCAAAGTGATGCAGTTAAAAACAACAGATAATTTAAGTAGTTATCAAATTTGGTCAATCATGGGCGCCGGTGTTGTTGGTGCTTTGGCTTATACTTTTTCTGATTCATTTTGGTATAGTGCTGTTGAAGGTGAAGTATATGCACTTTCTTCTTTTTTCACAGCGATTGTTTTTTGGGCAATTCTTAAATGGGAAAACCATGCCGACGAACCAGGTGCAGACAAATGGATTGTGTTTATATTTTTTATGATGGGGCTTTCTATAGGTGTCCATTTGTTGAATTTATTAACCATTCCTGCTATTGTAATGGTGTATTATTTCCGCAGGAAAGACACTTTCAATTACGAAAAATTACGTAGTTGGTTTATTCGTATTGTTGGTATAGGTGGCGGTATTGCTTTTATTGGATCATTAGTAATTGCAAGTGGTGAAGCAAATGAAGACCGTGGTTTGTCATTAGATCCTACAATGGGAGCGTTGATGATTTTTGGAACTTTAGCAGCAATTGGTTTATTATTTGCTGTTGAAAAATGGAATAAAGAAAAGAAAGCACATAATGGTGGAACTTATATCTTTTTTGTAATAGGATGTGTTATTACAGGAATAGTACAAGTTGGTGTAATTCAATATACCGTTAAACTAGCAGGAAGCTTTGATCGTTGGTTTGTGAACGGGTTTGGTTTACCATTCTTTACTGGCTTTGCAACTTTTTTTGTGTTATTAGCTGCATTAATTGTAGTTGGTTTAAAATACGCAGCAAAAAAAGACTGGGCATATTTACGTTTGGGTTTATGGTCATTGGCATTTATGTTAATGGGTTACAGTACTTATGTTACAACCATGATTCGTAGTAATGCAAATCCAGCAGTGGATATGTATAATGTAGATAATCCAATGAGTTTGGTGGGTTATTTAGGTCGTGAACAATATGGAGATTTTCCTTTGATATATGGTCAGAAATTCAATTCTCAGCCGGTGGATGTTAAAACAGGCGGAATGAAATACGAAAAAGCAAGAGACAAGTATATTGAAATAGGACCTGATCGTAGATACTTATATCAACCAGAAGAAAAAATGATTTTTCCAAGGGTTTGGGATGCAAGTAACGATCAAAATCACGCAGACTATTATGCATATTTTTTAAACATCAATCGTTTAAAAGACGGAGGTTACGAACGATCTCCTAATCAAGTAGACAACGTTAAGTTTTTTGTTGCTTATCAATTCTATTGGATGTATTTCCGCTATTTCATGTGGAATTTTGCTGGTAAACAAAATGATGTTCAAGGAATGTTTATTGGCAATGTGCGCGATGGTAACTGGATTACCGGTATTTCATTAATTGACAATATGCTTTATGGCGAACAGAGTACTTTGCCAGATAGTTTAAAAAATAACAAAGCCCATAATACCTTATTCTTATTGCCTTTTATATTGGGTATGATTGGTTTGTTTTACCAATTCAAAAACCGTGGTGATGATGGTATTGTAAACTTTTTAATGTTCTTCTTTACCGGATTTGCAATTGTGATTTATTTAAACCAAGCAGGTTATCAGCCACGTGAACGTGACTATGCTTATGTGGGATCTTTTTATGCATTTGCTGTTTGGATAGGATTGGGTGTATTAAAAGTGCGCGACTGGGTTGCAAAATTAGTTACCCAAAATATGGCAGCAGTATTGGCCGCTTTATTATGTGTGCTTGCAGTTCCTGCTTTAATGGCGCAACAAGAATGGGACGATCACGACAGAAGTAAAAAAGTGTTGTCTCGCGATTTGGCCAAAGACTATTTAGAAAGCTGTGCACCAAATGCTATCTTATTTACTTTTGGCGATAACGATACTTATCCATTATGGTATGCACAAGAAGTAGAAGGGATACGTCCAGACATTCGTGTAATCAATTATAGTTTATTAGGCATTGATTGGTACATTAACCAATTGCGTTATAAAGTAAACCAAAGTGATTCTATAGATGTGATTTGGGGGCCAGAACAAATTGAAGCTGGTAAAAGAGATTATATTGTTTATTCTCCTCGACCAAATATTCCTGAAGACAGGTATTATGATTTATACGATGTAATGAAGAATTATGTTGGAAGTGATGATGCCGATAAATTAGACAATACACGTGGATCAGAGCCTTTAAACAGTTTCCCTGTAAAAAGATTTGCTGTACCAGTAGACAAGGCTTTGGTAGCACAAAACAAAACAGTAAACGCAACGGATAGTGTTGTGTCTGAGCTACGTTTTGATGTTCCAAAATCTTCTTTAATGAAGAATGACCTTGCTGTGTTAAATATCATTGCTGCTAACAAATGGAAACGTCCTATTTACTTTACGAATGATCGTTTAGAATTAGGGTTCGATCAATTTATACGTAGAGATGGTTTGAGTTATAGAATGGTTCCTGTTCAAAATAGCCGCGTTAATACCGATTGGATGTTATCGAAAGCATTAAACAATTTTGCTTTTGGAAATGCCAATGTTAAAGGTGTTTATTACGACGAAGAAAATCGCAGACACTTAAATTCTATTCGTAATGCTTACGCAGAATTAGCCATTGACTTAGCTGCTAAAAATAGAAAAGAAGATGCTCGTAAAGTGTTAGATAAAGTAGACCAAATGATGTTGGATGAAAATTTCCCTTATGGAATGGTAAGTAGAGGGAATATGCACAACAAAAATTCACTACTATTTTTAGAAGCTTGTTTAATGGCCGACGACAAAAAATTAGCCGAGAAAGTAATGGCATCTGTTAAAAAGGATTTATTGCAACAAGTTAAATTTTGCAATACACTTTCTGGCGATAAAGCCGATCAGATGGCTGATGAAAAAAGAATGGCTGAAAGTTATTTAAAAGGTTTAGAGCAAATGGAAGCTGTTTACAATCCAAAAATTCAGATTCCAGGGAAAATGATGGCTGCAGATTCTGTACCACCTGCTCCTAATAAATAAATAGGTTATGTTAGTATCAAACAGCTGGGATGAAAATCTCAGCTGTTTTAGTTAGAACCAATTGCAGAAAGTATTGTTATAGTAGTTAGTTATGATAGGACACCGTTTTATTCATTTTGACCCCAATGCCGAGAGTAAATCGAAATTCGAGCAGATACTCGATATTTTTACGCAGTTGCTAACCTATACCAATGGCGATGCTACAGAAGCACTGTCTTGGTTAAATGAACTTGATAGACAATACAAATTAACCGATTCTGAATATGGAATGGGCGACTTTATTGATGATTTAAAAGAGAACGGCTATATCAATGAAAATCCACAAGATGGCAGTTTTAAAATTACCAGTAAGTCTGAACAAACTATTCGCAAAAAAAGTTTAGAAGAGATTTTTGGCAAACTAAAAAAATCTAAACAAGGCAATCACCAAACTTTTAAACAAGGTCAGGGCGATGAAGTGAATCCTGATACAAGGCCTTTTCAATTTGGTGACACGCTCGAACAAATTGATTTTACTGAAAGTATTAGAAATGCGCAAATCAATCATGGGGTAGAGAACTTCTCTATGCACGAAGACGATTTGCATATTAGAGAAAGCGATTTTAAAACGCAAACATCCACCGTTTTAATGATTGATATTTCGCATTCTATGATTTTATATGGCGAAGATAGAATCACGCCAGCTAAAAAAGTAGCAATGGCACTCAGCGAATTAATTACCACACGCTATCCCAAAGACACACTTGATATTGTAGTGTTTGGTAATGATGCTTGGAGTATTGAAATTAAAGACCTTCCTTATTTACAAGTGGGCCCTTATCATACCAATACTGTTGCAGGGCTTGAACTTGCCATGGATTTATTGCGCAGAAGAAAAAATCCTAATAAGCAAATTTTTATGATAACAGATGGTAAACCTACCTGTTTAAAAATTGGCAAAAAATATTATAAAAATAGTTTTGGCTTAGACCGAAAAGTAGTGAATCGTTGTATCAACTTAGCGGCGCAGTGCAAAAAACTAAAAATTCCAATCACAACTTTTATGATTGCTTCAGATCCTTACTTACAAAAATTTGTACAGGAATTTACCGAAACCAATAATGGAAAAGCATTCTTTGCTTCGCTCGATAAATTGGGTGCATTTATTTTTAAGGACTTTGAAAGTGGCAAAAGAAAAACTGTTTTTTAATTTCATTCAACGATTACATCTATACCAAACATGGACATAAAAAAAATACAAACCCTAGGTCAATTAATTAAAGCTGGTTACAAGTCTAAATCTGTGAAAGAAGAAATCAGAGACAATCTGATTGTGAAAATGCAGCAAAAAGAAAATCCTTTTACAGGAATTATGGGATACGAGGATACCGTTATTCCAGATACCGAACGTGCTATTTTAAGCCGACACAATATTTTGTTTCTGGGTCTTCGTGGTCAAGCTAAAACTAGAATGGCCAGGCAGATGGTAGACTTATTAGATGAATATATACCTATTGTTGCAGGTAGCGAAGTAAACGACGACCCTTTGCATCCATTAAGTAAATATGCAAAAGACTTAGTGGCTAATTTAGGAAAAGACACGCCAATTCAATGGGTGAATAGGTCTGAACGTTATGGCGAAAAATTAGCAACTCCCGATGTAAGTGTGGCAGATTTGATAGGAGACATTGATCCTATTAAAGCAGCTAATTTAAAATTGAGTTTTTCAGACGAAGAAGTAATTCATTATGGTATTATTCCAAGAAGTAATCGTGGAATATTTGTAATTAATGAGTTGCCAGATTTACAAGCAAGAATTCAAGTAGCATTATTTAATATTTTACAAGAAGGTGATATTCAAATTCGTGGATTTAAAATTAGAATGCCTTTAGATATATTGTTTGTGTTTACTGCAAATCCAGAAGATTATACCAATCGAGGAAGTATTGTAACCCCATTAAAGGATAGAATTGAAAGCCAAATTTTAACCCATTATCCAAAAGACATTGAAACATCTTTGGCTATTACAGAACAAGAAGCTTCATTATTAGACGCACAAAAAACACGCGTAAGTATTAGTGATTTGATAAAAAGATTAGTGGAGCAAATTGCTTTTGAAGCCAGAAACAATGAATATGTCGACAAAAAGAGTGGGGTGAGTGCTAGGTTAACCATTGCCGCATTTGAAAATGCAGTAAGTAGTGCCGAACGTAGAGCCATCATTCACAACGAAGCAAAAACGCAGGTTTGGATTAGTGATTTACAAGGTATTATTCCTGCCATTACAGGTAAAATTGAATTGGTTTACGAAGGCGAGCAAGAAGGTCCTTATCAAGTGGCAGTGCAATTATTAGACAAGTCTATCCGTACGCAATTTGTGCACTATTTTCCCAATCCAGATCAGGTTAAAAAGAAAAGAAGCACCGGCAAGAAATCAATGGAGGAAAAAGAAATTGAGAATCCATATAAATCAATCATACGCTGGTTCGATGGCGGTAAGCACCTCGATTTATTATTAGATATGAAAGACGCAGATAAAATTGCGGCATTGTATCAGGTTGATGGTTTGTATGCTTTTGTAAAGAAACATTTTCCATTAGCCAATGAACAAGAATCGGCCTTATTGATGGAATTTGTATTACACGGTTTGTCTGCTTATTCTATGATTAGTAAAAAGAATATTGATGGCAGAATTGAATTCAAAGATTTGATGGGTAGTATGCTAAACCTAGGATCTATGGATATGGGAGAAGACGATGAATTTAATGAAGCTGATTTTAGATAGTTTTTATAGAGCTGGTATAAAAAAATTATATCAGCTCTTTTAATTTTTCAACTACGGTGTCAATTTCTTCTTTGGTATTGTGTTTGCTAAAAGAGAAGCGAACAGTTACTTGATTGGCATTATTGTTAATAGCTCGAATAACATGTGAGCCTTGATCGGCGCCACTTGTGCAAGCACTTCCACCACTAGCGCAAATATGATTAATATCTAAATTAAACAGAATCATTTCACTTTTTTCTGTTTTAGGTAGGTTTACACTTAATACCGCATACAAACTATTTCCGAGTGTATCGCCGTTAAAACTAGATTGTGGAATAGTTGCAGTGATACAATCAATCATGTATTTTTTTAATGCCAAAATATAATTGTGCTCTGTTTCAAAATTAGCAGTTGCTAATTCTAATGCTTTTGCAAAGCCTACAATACCGTACAAATTTTCTGTTCCAGCACGCATATTTCTTTCTTGGCTTCCCCCATTTATAAAAGGTTTTATTTTTATATTCTGGTTAATATACAATAAGCCAATGCCTTTTGGTCCATGGAATTTATGTCCTGATCCTGTTATAAAATGAACAGGCGTATTTTTTAAATCGAACGGAAAATGACCAACTGTTTGAACAGTATCACTATGAAAAATTGCCCCATATTTATTACACAAGGCGCCAACTGCATGTAGGTCAATCATATTGCCAATTTCATTATTTGCATGCATCAAACTAACCAAACATTTTTCTTTGCTTTCTTGCAATAGTAATTCTAAGTGCGTTAAATCGATATGTCCATTGGGTAGAATGTTTACATAACTCAATGCAGCTTCATTGTTGTTGTGTAAAAATTCAACGGTATGCTTTGTGGCATGGTGCTCAATTACAGAAGAGATGATATGTTTACAACCTAAGTCTCTAACGGCTGCTGTAATGGCCGTGTTACTACTCTCAGTGCCCCCACTTGTAAAAAAAATCTCAGACGGATGCGCTCCTAATATTTTAGCTACTGATTTTCTAGCACTCTCTATACCCATACGGCTTTCTCTACCATAACTATAAATGGAAGAGGGGTTACCAAAATTGGTGGTCAGATATGGCATCATAGCCAATAATACTTCTTGGTCTAGTGAAGTAGTAGCGGCATTGTCTAAATAAATTCTTTCCATATTCTCATTAAAAATTCTTTTCAGTATCAGCAAGTTACAAACAACAATCTAGTAAATTTCTAGCAATTATTGTGCTTCGTTAATGTCTTGCATTAATCTTTTAGCAATATTGGCTGCAGTAGTTTGAAAATTACTTTCAGCGTAAATACGAATAATTGGTTCTGTGTTACTTGGTCTTAAATGAACCCAATCATTGTCAAATTCAATTTTCAAACCATCAATTGTGTTGATAGGTTGTTTTTTGTACTTGTTTTTAATAACTGTGAAAATTTTGTCTAGGTCAACACCGTTATTTAATTCAATTTTATTTTTACTAATAAAATAATCGGGGTAACTATTGCGTAATTGTTTGGCTGTTTTTTTCTCTTTGGCTAAATGCGTTAGAAATAGCGCAATGCCAATTAAAGCATCTCTTCCATAATGTAAGTCGGGAACAATAATGCCTCCATTACCTTCTCCGCCAATTACTGCATTCACTTCCTTCATTTTTGTAACCACATTTACTTCTCCAACTGCACTAGGGTAATATTCTCCACCATTTTTTTCGGTAACATCTTTCAATGCACGAGTAGATGATAGGTTGCTTACGGTATTGCCTTTTCGGTGTTGTAATATATAATCGGCAACAGCAACAAGGGTATATTCTTCGCCAAATAAACTGCCATCTTCACAAACAAAACAAAGCCTATCAACATCAGGATCCACTGCAATACCTAAATCGGCATTTTGTCGATTAACTTCATTGCAAAGTTGATTCAAATGTTCAGGTAATGGTTCTGGATTGTGTGCAAACTGACCGTTTACTTCAGCATTTAATACCAATACTTTTTCAACACCTAATGCTTTAAGTAAAGCAGGAACAGCTGTAGCACCGGTACTATTAATAGCATCCAATACAATATTAAAATCGGCTGCTTGTATGGCATCTTTGTCAACCAAAGGATAATTAACCACCAAATCAATATGTTGGTTCAGGGCTTCATTGTTAACACTGTAATTACCTAATTCGTCTACGCCAGAAAATTCAAAATCTTCTGCAGCAGCAATATCTAAAATAGTTGCACCATCTGCTCCACTAATAAATTCTCCTTTATGGTTTAATAATTTTAATGCATTCCATTCTTTTGGATTATGGCTTGCAGTTAAAATAATTCCGCCAGTTGCTTTTTCAAAAACCACAGCCATTTCAACAGTTGGGGTAGTGCTTAAGCCTAAGTCAATAACATCTATACCTAATGCGTTTAATGTGCTAACTACCAAGCGTTGAACTAGTTCACCGCTAATACGACCGTCGCGTCCTATAACAACTTTGTTTTTTTGCCCATCGTTTAAAGCGGCTGTTTGTGTTTTCATCCAGGTACCATACGCTGCAGTAAATCGAACAACGTCTATTGGGCTTAAAGTGTCACCTGGTTTTCCACCAATAGTGCCTCTGATGCCAGAAATACTTTTTATTAATGCCATTAAAATCTGATTTTTGATCGGTGCAAATGTAATTCAAATATTTTTGTTTGCTTGTGAATCCTATTTTTGTAGCCTTAATTATTGGTTTATGCAGCAGGCTTGGTTTAAAGATTGGTTCAATTCGCATTATTATCACTTATTGTACCAACATAGAGATGAGGAAGAAGCCAATAGGTTTATTCAACAATTAATAGCCTATTTGCAACCTAAATTGGGTGCTACCATGTTAGACGTTGCATGTGGTAAAGGGCGTCATAGTAAGGCATTAGCCGAAATGGGCTACGATGTTACAGGAATAGACCTATCTGAAGAATCTATTAGTGAAGCCAAGTTAGATGAATCTGAAGTGTTGCACTTTTATCAACACGATATGCGGCTGCCTTTTTGGATTAATTATTACGATTTTGCTTTTAACTTCTTTACCAGTTTTGGCTATTTTAGAACAAGAAGGGAGCATGACAACGCTTTTAGAACAATTGCACAAAGTTTAAAACCCGGTGGTGTTTTTGTAATTGATTATTTAAATATTGCATTCGCCGAAAATGCACAAGAGTCCTTGGCTACGCATCATATAGAAGATATTCATTTTCACATTAGCAAATGGAACGACGAAAATCATTTTTTTAAGCAAATTCAAATTACGGATGCTACCAATATTGAACCTAAAAATTTGTATACTGAAAGGGTAGCAAAATTTAGTTTGAAGGATTTTACCGAAATGTTAGAACACCAACAAATGACAGTACAAGAAGTTTTTGGTAATTATTCGTTAGAAACCTATAATGAGCAAGAATCTCCGCGTTTAATTATTGTAGCAAAAAAAATCGGTTAATTACTACTGGGTATTTAATAATAATTGAATTGTTTATATTTAATGTATCCTATTTAAATGAATTAGTCAGATGAATATTTTACAACATGCTTGGGAGTTTATTAATACTTGGGATAGATATTTGTTTTTAAAAATAAATTCAAGCTGGACCAATCCTTTTTTTGACGCAATTTTACCTTGGTGGCGTGATTCCAATACTTGGACGCCCTTATACCTTTTTTTAATACTGTTTGTTGTAATTAATAGTAAAAAACAAGCTTTTTTCTGGATTTTAGCGGCAATTATAACTTTGGTTTTAACGGATCAAATTAGCAGTAGTTTGGTAAAACCTTTGTTTGGTAGGTTAAGACCTTGTAGTGATCCTTCATTAATTAATCAAGTTCGCCTATTATTACCCAATTGTTCTGGTGGATATAGTTTTACTTCTTCTCATGCTACCAATCATTTTGGCTTTGCTAGTTTTGTTTTTATAACACTTAAGCCGTTGATTAAAAAATGGGGTAACCTACTTTTTTTATGGGCTGCAACCATCAGTTTTTCTCAGGTATATGTTGGCGTACATTATCCACTTGATATTTTATCTGGTGCAATTTTAGGATTGCTAATAGGTTATACAACGGCCTATTTTTTTAATCTATGGCAAGGGCCAATGAAGGCCGATCCAATTAATACGATTGTATGATATCAACGCGTTTATTTTATACCATTCTGTTTTTGAGTTTCATTACTTGCTTAACAGGCATGATACTAATTCCGCTAATGGATATAGATGCAGCACAGTATGCTTCTATCAGTAGAGAAATGCTAGAACGAAAATCTTACCTACAATTTTATGATATTGGCGCCGATTATTTAGACAAGCCACCAATGTTGTTTTGGCTATCGGCATTGAGTTTGAAAATTTTTGGCATTCATGATTGGGCTTATCGATTACCCTCATTTGGATTTGCAATGTTGGCCGTGTATGCTAGTTATCAATTTGCATTAATATTTTACAATAAAACAACCGCTCAATTAGCAGCAATTGTGTTGGCTACTTCGCAAGCATTGTTTTTAATAACACATGATGTTCGATGCGATACAATGCTAATGGGTTGGGTAATACTAAGCATTTGGCAATTAGCTGCTTGGTTCAAAACAAACCATTGGAAAAATTTGTTACTTGCATTTATTGCTATAGCAGGAGGGATGATGACAAAAGGCCCAATTGCTTTAATAGTGCCTATTCTAGCTTTTTCGCCTCATTTTATTTTACAACGCGAGTGGAAGCAATTTTTTAGATGGGAGTACTTAATAGGGTTAATTGTTATTGCCATTTTATTGATTCCAATGAGCATTGGTTTGTACCAACAATTCGATCTGCATCCTGGAAAATTAATTAATAATGTACCTATTCAATCGGGTCTTAGGTTTTATTATTGGACCCAAAGTTTTGGAAGATATACAGGTGAAAATAGTTTTCATGAAATGAGTTATTTCAGTTTTTTATTAGAGAATATGTTATGGAGTTTTTTGCCATGGATACTATTTTTTTTAATAGGATTACTTGTTTCATTTCGTGCAATTATTTTAAATAAATTTTATTTAACCAATAAAGAAGAATGGATTTCTACTGGAGGGTTTATTTTAACCTATTGTATTTTGGCTAGAAGTCAGGCGCAATTGCCACACTATATTTTTGTAGTATTTCCTTTAGCTGCAATTGTTACTGCCAAATTTTTGCACCAATTATTTTTTACCAATGAATTACCTTTTTTAAAAAAGCCACTAATTATTGTTCATGCAATTGTATTTAGTTTGTTATGGGCTGTGTTAATAATTCTAATGCGTTATCCGTTTAAAGAATTGACGGCAATTGCATTTGGATTGTCTATCATTTTGGCAATAGGCTTTTTCTGGTACTTATTTAATCGGTCTAATATCTTTTCAATTCCCAAAATTATTTTTGCTGCTGTTTTTACTATTCTTAGTATTAATATTTTATTAAGTACAAATTTTTATCCTAATTTATTGCAATACCAAATGGGTAATACTGCCGCTAATTTTATCAATCAACAACAATTGCCAAAGGATAAAATAGTGGTATACGGAGACGGCGACAGTAGGGCTTTATATTTTTATGGACAATATTGTTTTAAGCACAAATCAAATAGGCAAGCATTATTACCTACTGATATTGTTATTGCATATGCAGATAGTATTAAAGGATTAACGCAATCTTTTCCTAATTTAAAACAACTACATATTGGAGCGCATTTTGCTGTCAGCCAATTAACAGCCGAATTTTTAAATCCTGCTACTCGGGCAAGTGTTTTACCCTTTTATGCAATTATTGACTTAGACGGTAAACCTTAGTATCTTTATAATTCAATAGTTTTAAAATACAAATGACAGAATTTATTATCATTATTGCGTTGATCTTGTTAAATGGATTGTTCTCTATGGCAGAGATTGCCCTTGTTTCTGCGCGTAAAGCCAGATTAGAAGCACAGGCATTAAAAGGCGATAATGATGCTGCTAGGGCCCTAGTACTTGCCAATCACCCCGACTCTTTTTTATCTACTGTTCAAATTGGAATTACTTTAATTGGCATATTAACAGGTATTTATTCTGGTGATCGATTTAAGTTGCCTTTACAAACCTGGTTATCGAACATTGATTTATTAAAGCCATATAGCAGCACCATTGCTACTACTATTATTTTGATAGTAATTACTTTTTTATCACTTGTTTTAGGCGAATTAGTACCCAAAAGACTAGGCCTTAGCAACCCAGAAGGTATTGCTAAAAGAGTAGCAGGGCCAATGCGTATTATTTCTTGGATTACGTATCCTTTTGTTTGGTTGTTAATGGGGTCAACAAATTTATTGGTAAGATTATTAAATGTAAAAACTAGTGAAAACCAAGTTACCGAAGAAGAAATTAAAGCAATTATTAGCGAGGGTACAGAACATGGCGCCATTGAAGAAGCAGAACAAGATATTATTGAACGCGTATTTCATTTAGGAGATAGAAACATCACTTCATTAATGACACATAGAACTGATATTGTTTGGATCGATCAAACAAAAACAGTGGAACAGATTAAGTTAATTATGACCGAAGTTGTTCATTCTATTTATCCAGTTTGTGATGGTGAAATTGATAAAATTGTAGGTGTTGTAGCAATTAAAGATTTTATTATAGCTGCAGATAGTAATTTGGTTAATAGTATTATGAAACCTGCTATGTATGTGCCAGAGAATAATACAGCCTATCAAGTATTAGAGCGATTTAAACAAACCAAAATTCACCATTGTTTTATTGTTGACGAATATGGTACTGTGTTGGGTATGATTACCTTAAACGATATACTAGAAGCCATTGTAGGAGATATTCCTCAACAAGAAGATGTTGCGTTTGAAATTGTAATGCGAGAAAATGGCAGTTTTTTGGTTGATGCGCAAATTCCATTTTATGACTTCTTAAGCCATTTTGATAAAACAGAATGGATGATGGAAGGCGACCAAGATTTTGACACCCTAGCAGGATTTATCATTAATGAATTAGAATTAATTCCTAATACTGGCGACAAACTTATTTGGAAAATATTTGAGTTTGAAATAGTAGATATGGACAACCGCCGTATAGACAAAGTATTAGTTACGGTTACTCCAGCAGAAAACGAAAAATAGTGCTAAATTAAAAATCAAATACGGTTGTATTTTTTGGGTAATCTAGTTTGTAACTTTTTTCTGTTCCATTGGCTTTTACATGAAAAATATTGCTTTGGATATTTTGAAAATCGTATAAAATAGTACAGTTGACATCTAGCTTTTTTAGCTGTTTTATTTTTGGCACTTCAAAATAAATCCAAACACTTTCTAACTGAATTTCATAGCCCACATATTGCATTGTTACAGTTTGGCTATTCATTTTCAATTGTAATTTCTGTTTGATATAATCGTTTATTTGTTTGTCTAAAACAGCTTTATTGGCAGGGTGAACCATATCTATTTTAGCGGCACTATATTTTTGAAGGGTTTCTTCTAAATCTTGTGTAAAAATTCGAATACTCATTTCAACCGTTTCTTCTTTCGTATTATGATTAATATCTATAACAGATACGTAAAAAGGGTGTAATAGGGCAATTAAGGAAATGGAAAGCCATTGAAACATACTATTTACCATTCAACATTATTTTTTTCGTACTACAAATGTCATGATTAATTTGAAACATCGCTTATGAATGATTTTAAACTTTATTTAGAAATCGGGTTTCAACATATTGCCAATCTAAGAGGGGTTGACCATATTTTGTTTATTTTGGCCCTAACCATTCGTTTTCAGTTCGATGACTGGCGTAAAGTACTAATATTAGTAACTGCTTTTACAATTGGCCATTCTATCACTTTGGCGCTTAGTGTGCTCAATTTGGTAAATTATTCGGCTAAATGGATTGAGTTTTTAATTCCTCTAACCATTTTAATTACCGCATTTAGCAACCTTTTTATAAAGAAATTCGTTTTTAAAACTAAGTTCCCCCTAATTTATTTTTTAGCACTATTTTTTGGCTTGGTTCATGGATTGGGTTTTAGTAATTATTTAAAAAGCTTACTAGGTAAAGATCAAAGCATTATATCGCAATTACTTGCGTTTAATATAGGATTAGAACTAGGACAATTAATGATAGTCTTTTTTATATTGTTAATTTCCTTCATTTTTGTAACAATTATTAAAATAAATAGAAGAGAATTTCTTTTGTTTATAAGTGCAGCCATTTTTGCCTTGGCTTTAAATATGGCATTAGAGCGGATTCCATTTGTATTACCATTTTAAACTATACAAGCTATGAGAAAGTTAAGTATGCTGTTTTTGTTCTTTTGTTTTGTTTTCAGCCTACAAGCACAAAACATCATGAACAATCCTACCTCGAATCATGGAAATAAATTCGAGCAATTGGGTACTATTTTACCTACCCCAAATGAATACCGTACCGCAAGTGGTGCACCTGGCCCAAAGTATTGGCAGCAAAGAGTAGACTACAATATTAAATGTGAATTAGACGAACCTAATTTAACATTAACTGGTAGCGAAGCTGTTACTTACTACAATAACTCTCCAGATGTGTTAACGTATTTGTGGTTACAATTAGACGAGAATGAACATAGTTCTATTAATAATTCGAACTATCAAAATTCTACAAACATGAGCCGTCAAGTATCTACTTCTCAGTTAGATGCTTTACTAGATGCTGGTAAAGACAATGGCCTAGGTGTTGTTATTACAAAATTAACCGACATTACAGGCAAAAACCTACAATACACCATCAACAAAACAATGATGCGTGTTGAATTGCCTACTGCATTAAAACCAGGACAAAAATTTGTTTTCAATGTAAACTGGCATTATAAAATTTCAAACAGACAAACCGTTGGTGGACGTGGTGGTTATGAGTTCTTCCCTGAAGATGGCAACCATTTCTTTACAATGGCACAGTGGTATCCTCGCTTGTGTGTTTACAGTGATTTTCAAGGATGGCAGCACCACCAATTTACAGGACGTGGAGAGTTTGCGTTAACTTTTGGAAATTTCAATGTTCAAATGACGGTACCTGCCGATCATACTATTTTAGGTACTGGCGAATGTCAAAACTATGCACAGGTTTTATCTCCTGCGCAATTAGGTCGTTGGCAGCAAGCGCAATCAGCTAAAGAGCCTGTTGAAGTGGTTACTTTAGACGAAGCAAAAAAAGCAGAAAAACAAAAAAGTACTGCCAAAAAAACTTGGGTTTTTAAAGCAGACAATGTGCGTGATTTTGCATGGACTGCTTCAAGAAAAATTATTTGGGATGCAATGCCTGCTTATGTAGAAGGAAAGAAAGTGATGTGTATGAGCGGCTATCCAAAAGAAGCTTATGGTTTGTATCGTAAGTTTTCTACAAAGGTTGTAGCACATACTATTAAATCTTATTCTAAATTCTCTATCCCTTATCCTTACCCAGTTGCGCAAAGTATTGAAGCATCGAATGGTATGGAATATCCTATGATCTGTTTTAATAACGGTCGTACTGAAAAAGATGGTTCTTATAGCGAATCAACTAAAATTGGCATGTTAGGTGTTATCATACACGAAGTAGGGCACAATTTCTTCCCTATGATTATTAATAGCGATGAGCGTCAATGGAGTTGGATGGACGAAGGTTTAAATTCATTTGTTGAATACCTAACTGAAGAGTTGTATGACAATAAATATCCTTCAAGAGGTAAAGGTGCAGGATATCAGATTGCAGATTATATGCGTCTTCCAAAAGACCAATTAGAGCCAATCATGACTAATAGTGAAAACATTGTCAATTTTGGACCTAATGCTTACACTAAACCTGCAACTGGTTTGAATATTTTACGTGAAACAGTAATGGGTAGAAATTTATTCGATTATTCTTTCAAAGAATATGCACGTCGTTGGGCATTTAAACATCCAGAACCTGCAGATTTGTTCCGTACTATGGAAGATGCTAGTGGCGAAGACCTAGACTGGTTCTGGAGAGGTTGGTTCTATGGAATTGATCCTTGTGATATATCAATTGATTCTGTAAAATATGGTGTGTTTGATCCTAATATGGTATCTAATGGTGGTGGTATGATGATGGGTAGAGGTGGAATGCGTGGTGGTGGAATGGAAGCGGTAAATGGCATGATGTCTTTACCAAAACCATTATCAGCTATGTATGACGATATTTCTAAAATGCGTAATCGCGAAGACAAAAGCATTGTTTTCTTAACAGATGCAGATACTACTTTACGTGATTTCTACTGGCGTTATGCAAGAGGTATTGAGCCTTATGATACAACAAAATTCAAAGTAACTCCTCCGAATTTTGCTTCAGAGCCATTAGATGCTGCTGCAAAAGCAAAATATGCAAATGTGAATTTGTATGAAATTTCTTTCACTAATAAAGGCGGATTGGTAATGCCAATTATTGTTGAATTTAGTTTTGAAGATGGTACTAAACAAATTGAAAGAATTCCTGCACAAATTTGGCGCATGAATGAAAATAAAGTAACCAAATTGTTCTTAACCAATAAAAAAGCAATCGGCATTAAATTAGATCCAATGCGCGAAACAGCTGATATTGATGAGAATAATAATACTTGGCCAAAATCAACTAGTAATACTACACCTTCTAAATTTGCTATATTCAAAGCAAGAGCTGCTGGTGGAAGAGGTCAAAGCACAGGCATCAACCCAATGCAAAAAGCAATGGAAAAAAAATAGTTCAAACAATTTTTTAAAATAAGATGGTTATTTAAAGTCACTTGATTAATTTCAAGTGACTTTATTTTTTATACGATACATAAGCGTATTGATTTTTAATTAGTAGTCTTTAAAAATATTTTGATTCAAGTAATTAATAGCCCTTTATGAAACAAAAATGCATGCTGTTTATTGTTTTGTTTTTTTCAATTGCATTGCCTATTATTTCAAATGCAGCATCGGTAGATACTGTAGAAATATTTAGCAATGGAATGCACAGACCTATAAAAACAGTTGTGATTAAGCCTAAAGGCTATGGCGAAAAAGGAAAACGTTTTCCAGTAGTTTATTTATTACACGGTGCATTTGGTGCTTATGCTAATTGGGTACAAAAAGTGCCGCATATTCAACAACTTGCAGACAATTATCAAATGATGATTGTCTGTCCAGACGGTGGTGCAACGAGTTGGTATTTTGATAGTCCTATCGACTCTACTTTTAAATATGAAACTTTTGTAAGCACAGAATTACCTGAATATATTGATGCAAATTATGCAAGCATAGCCAATAGAAAAGCGCGTGCAATAACAGGATTGAGTATGGGCGGACATGGTGGATTATTTTTGGCATTTAGACATTCAGATAAGTTTAGTGCTTGTGGAAGTACTAGTGGGGCTTTGCATGTAACTGTTATTACTAAGGGATATGGCGTTGAAAAAAGACTAGGAGATACCATTGCAAATCAAAAATATTGGCATGATTGGAGTGTACTTAATACAATAGAAAATTATCCAAAAGATTCTTTAGATATTATTATTGATTGTGGTACAGAAGATCGTGTATTAGCAATGAACAGAGCCGTACATGAAAAAATGTTGAAACTTAAAATTCCGCACGATTATATTGAAAGGCCAGGAGGGCATAATTTCTTATACTGGAATATTTCAATTGACTATCAGTTGCTATTTTTTAAACAACATTTTATTAGGATGTTGCCATAGCAATTAGCCGCCTGTCCTTCCGTCTCTTAATTTAGACAGCTTTTTGCCTTTGTTTTTTTTCTCAAAATCCAATACTTGTTTTGGGATGGTTTTTGTGCTGTCTTTTAGTGGCTTTATATTCAATGAATCACTTGAATTAGCGGCTAGTTTATTGGGTGTTTCGTTACCTGTTTGTAATTTATCCAATACATAATTGTCTGTGTGAATGATTGTGCCATAAGAAGGATTGTAGTATTTCCATGTGCCATGTTTTAAAGAGCTTGTTTCTACTTTTACTACTACTTGCTCGTATTTATTTGGATTGGCAACATCAACCACATCAATCGTGTCATACAACTTATTGGGGTTTAAAGCTCGCCAGCTTTCTTCGTGCTCAAGACCAATAATGGTAAAATATTGGCAGCGTCCATTTTTATTTCCCCAACGATAGGTTTCTATTGCCATAATATCACCCATTAAATTAAATCTTCTCCAAACACCTTCTTTTCGGTCATTGCTATAACTGCCTTCGTCTTCAAACCCTGGTTCTCCACGCAAGGGATCGATATGAACGGCCCATTTTCCTTGTTTGTAGCCTTTCATATCAACACAGTTTAAAGTGTCTCCATTCGAGGCTATTCGATAGGTTTTACACTGAGCGCTGGTCGCTGTATAAATTAATAGGATTAACGGTAGCAGATAAATGCGCATTATTACTAAATTAGACCTTCGAATTTACCAATAATTTATATCCGCATGAGAAAATTAACTTTTTTAGTTGCTTTAATAACCTTTTTATCGAGCAATGCACAAGTAAAACCTAGTTCTGCCGCTGATCGGCTTCAATCATTTTCTCAAAGAAAAGAGTTGTTGCGTAAATCAATGGTTAATCAAATTGGGTTTAGAAATATCGGTCCTAGTGTAATGAGTGGAAGGGTAGTAGATGTAGACGCTAATCCTGCAGATCCTACAGAATTTTATGTGGCTTATGCTTCTGGTGGTGTTTGGCATACCGTTAATAATGGACAAAGTTTTACGCCCATTTTTGATTCAACCGATATTTTAATGATTGGTGATATTGCTGTAAACTGGCAAGCACATATTATTTGGGTAGGAACAGGGGAAGCCAATAGTAGTCGATCTTCTTATGCAGGTATTGGTATGTATAAATCTGCCGACAATGGCAAGCACTGGGAATACCTTGGTTTACCTGAAAGCCATCATATAGGAAAAATTGTTTTGCATCCTACCGACCCCAATACTGTTTGGGTTGCAGCACTAGGGCATTTGTTTTCATTCAATAAAGAACGTGGTATTTATAAAACCACAGATGGTGGAAAGTCTTGGCAAAACACGTTAGCTGTAGATGAAAAAACAGGAGCAGTAGACCTAGAAATCAATCCAAAAAATCCTAATGAACTTTTTGCTGCCATGTGGTACAGAACTAGAACTGCTTCTAATTTCGAAGAGTCTGGTGCAACAAGTGGTATTTATAAAAGTATTGATGGAGGTACCAATTGGCAATTGGTTTCAACTACTGAAAGTGGCTTTCCAACTGGTGAAGGTGTTGGTAGAATTGGGTTAGCTATTTCTGCAAAGAATCCAAATATGGTGTATGCGATTGTTGATAATCAATTTCATCGCCCCGATACAATGGCAAAAAAAACAGACAGCACAAGGTTTGTGTTAACTGATTTTAAAGATTTAAGCAAAGAACAATTTCTTGCTTTAGACGATAAGAAATTAAACGCATTTGCTAGTTCTCGCAGAAATGGTTTGCCAGCTAAATACAATGCTACTAATTTAAAAGAAATGGTTAAAACAGATAAATTAAAACCAACTTGTATTTGGGATTTTTTATTTGATGCAAACGCCGCCATGTTTGAAACACCAATTATTGGTTGCGAAGTGTATAAAAGCGAAGACAATGGAATTCACTGGAAAAAAGTAAATGACCAATCTATTCCTGGATTTTTTTATAGTACCTATGGCTATTATTTTGGTAAAATATTTGTGAGTCCAGTAAATGAAAATAAATTATTTATTACAGGTGTTAACTTAATGATGAGTAAGGATGGAGGAAAATCATTTACTAGTATTAATAAAGAGAATGTGCATTCCGACCATCATATTGTTTGGATTGATCCATCAAAAGACAACCATATAATAAATGGAAATGATGGTGGTTGTAATATTTCTTATGATGATGGTGCGCATTGGTTTAAAGCCAATACACCGCCGGTAGGTCAGTTTTATAATATTACAGTTGATAATGCAAAACCTTATAATGTATATGGTGGATTACAAGACAATGGCACTTGGTTTGGATCGAGTTTAACAAAAGAAAATGCTGGCTGGTATGATTCTGGCGATAATCCATTTAAGTCAATTAATGGAGGTGATGGAATGCAAGTGCAAGTAGATTTAAGAGACAATAAAACAATTTATAGTGGGTCGCAATACGGGTCTTATTCTCGTCAAACCCTTGGTAGTAAAGACTATAAAAATATCAAGCCTACCAACGATTTAGGAGAACCTCAGTTGCGTTATAATTGGCAGTCGCCAATTTTATTAAGCAAACACAATCCTGATATTTTTTATTATGGCACCAATAAATTTCATCGTTCATTTAATAAAGGAGATAGTTTGCCTGCACTTAGTGCCGATTTAACTACTAATCCTACACAAGGTGATGTGCCATTTGGTACACTTACAACCATTAGTGAAAGTCCGTTGAAATTCGGATTGATTTATATTGGAACAGATGACGGAAATATACAAGTTAGTAAAGACGGAGGTTATACTTGGTCATTAATTACTAAAAAATTACCGAAGGGTTTATATGTAAGTAGAGTGGTGGCAAGTGCCTACCAAGAAGGAAGGGTGTATGCAAGTTTAAATGGTTATCGTAACGATAATTTTTTACCGTATTTGTACATGAGTGAAGACTATGGAAATAGCTGGAAACAAATAGGAAAAGATTTGCCAAATGAACCAATTAATGTGATTAAAGAAGACCATTTGGTAGATGGTATTTTATATGTTGGAACCGATGGTGGTTTATATGTAAGTATTAACCAAGGAGCAGATTTCATGCAATGGAATAAAGGGTTACCTAATAGTGTGCCAATTCATGATATAGTTACACAGCCAAGAGAAAATGAAATTGTGTTGGGTACACATGGCCGTAGTTTATATATTGGTAAATTAGATGAAGTGCAAAAATTAGTATTAGATGCTACATTCAAAGAAAAGAAATTGGCCGAAATAATTGGCAAAAAATAATAAACAATCCATTCAAAAAAATAGCCGCTGAATTTATTTAGCGGCTATTTTTTTTGTAGTATCCAAAGGTCTTGTCCACCCATTTTTTCGGGATGATTGCTGCCATCATAAAAAGATACGATTTTAAAATAGGCACTAATTAAATCCTCGAAAAAGGCTTGTGTATGATAACTAGTATCATTTCTATCACCTACTATATTATTATTTACTGAAAATGATTTTAAAAAAAAGCCTGTTTCATGTAATTGTTTTTTTTCAGGTGCAAATAATTGGGGCATAAAAAAACTGCCATGTGTGGTAACTATTAATATGCCATCTGTTTGAATGATTCTGTGCAATTCAATGATCCAATCAATAGAGGCTGTTTTAGATAAATGTGTAAAAACAGAAATGCCAAACACCAGGTTGAAATATTTAGAAGGATAGGTGGTTGGCGGCATTGATTGAATGCCTGTAAAGTGAATGCCAGGTATATTTTTACTATTCCATTGAATCATGGACACATTGCTATCTGCGCCATAGAGTAGGGCATAGGGTGCAAATGAATGGACGTGTTGAATAACTCTTCCTGTGCCGCATCCCCAGTCTAAAATAGTGGGTACTTCCATTTGCAAATAAGGCTCGGTCCACAAACAAATTTCTTTGGCAGCTAATTTACCCTGCTCGAAATATTTTTTATAATTGAGCTGATAGGTTTCAAATAAATAGTTACTATCTGGAATTGCTAATAATGGGTTGGCTTTTTTAAAGGACTGGTTTGAAAAATAATACCAAGCTTTTACTCCATTAAAATGCATGGTTTTTAAAACCCCATTTAATTGGAGCTGCTCAAAAAACCTTTTGATGTATTTTTTTAGTCCAGCCATCAATACAATAGATTAAATGCTTTTTATTGCAATTGACGTTGGTATAATTGTATGGCGTTTTCGTAGCCAACATACAAAGCATCGCAAACCAATGCATGTCCAATACTCACTTCATTTAGCCCTGGAATATGTTGTTTAAAATATTGTAAATTATTAAGGTCTAAATCGTGACCCGCATTAATACCTAATCCTAAAGCAATGGCTTTTTCGGCAGCAGCAATATATGGCGCAATGGCAGTTGTTCTTTGTCCTGCTGTATAGGCTGTGGCATATCCTTCTGTGTATAATTCTATTCTATCAGTACCTGTTAATGCAGCAGCTTCAACCATTTCAATAATTGGGTCTACAAAAATTGATACCCGAATTCCTACTGCTTTAAAAATAGCAATGGTTTCAATTAAATAATCTTTGTGTTCAATTGTATTCCAACCATGGTCGCTAGTTAACTGGCCCAAAGCGTCTGGAACAAGTGTTACTTGATGGGGCTTTGTTTCTAACACCAAATTAATAAATGATTGTTCTTTTGGGTTGCCTTCAATATTGAATTCTGTGGTAATGATCTTTTTAATTTCCCTAACATCTGCATAACGAATATGTCTTTCATCGGGTCTTGGATGAACCGTTACACCATTCGCTCCAAACCGCTCTGCATCCATGGCTGCTTTTACTACATTTGGATTATCGCCGCCCCGGCTATTACGGATGGTGGCAAATTTGTTAATATTCACACTCAATTTGGTCATATTGCAAATATAGCTGCTTTATTTAAGCGATTTAATAGCCTATTTTTGCAATTGTTATTTCCTTTATTATAGCAGCAAGTATTGTACGCTAATTATGAACTATTCATCACTCGAAGCCTGTTTACTTGATTTAGAAGCAACAGGTCAATTGGTAAGGATTAAAGAAGAAGTAGATCCGTATTTAGAAATGGCGGCTATACATTTGCGTGTTTACGAAGCCAATGGACCAGCTTTGTTATTTGAAAAGGTGAAGGGATCTAAATTTAGGGCTGCATCAAATATTTTTGGAACAATTGAGCGAAGTAAATTTCTTTTTCGAAACAGTTTTACCCAAGTACAAGATTTAATTGAGTTAAAAGAAAACCCAATTAAAGCGTTCAAAAAACCTTTCAGTCATTTAAAAACAGCTTTTGCTGCACTTAAAGCGCTTCCTCTAAAAAATCCTTTAAATAAACCTGTTTTATACGAAGAAATTAGTATTTCAGATTTGCCATTAATACAGCACTGGCCAATGGATGGCGGTGCATTTGTAACGCTTCCGCAAGTGTATACAGAAGATATTGATCAGCCTGGTATTATGCATTCAAATTTAGGGATGTATCGGATTCAATTAAACGGAAACGATTATATTACCAATAAAGAAATTGGGTTACATTATCAATTGCATCGTGGCATTGGTATTCATCAAACAAAAGCCAATAAAAAAGGCTTGCCTTTAAAAGTGAGTTGTTTTGTTGGAGGCCCTCCTGCACATAGTGTTGCAGCAGTAATGCCATTGCCAGAAGGTATTAGTGAAATGACTTTTGCAGGTGTATTAGGCGGAAGACGTTTTAGGTATTGTTATGAAGATGGATATGCCATTAGTACAGACGCCGATTTTGTAATTACAGGTGAAGTATTTCCAGGAGAAAATAAATCAGAAGGCCCTTTTGGAGACCATTTGGGTTATTATAGTTTGGCGCATTCTTTTCCAGTAATGCGTGTGCACAAAGTGTATGCAAAGAAAAATGCCATTTGGGCTTTTACAGTTGTAGGAAGGCCACCACAAGAAGATACGAGTTTTGGCAACCTAATTCACGAATTAACCGGCGCTGCTATTCCGCAAGAAATTCCAGGATTAAAACAAGTAAATGCTGTTGATGCTGCAGGTGTACATCCTTTATTATTGGCCATTGGTAGCGAAAGGTATACGCCTTATGCACCTACCAAACAACCCGCAGAATTGTTAACGATTGCCAATCATATATTAGGAACTGGGCAATTGAGTTTGGCCAAATTTTTATTTATAACAGATGATGCCAACAAAGATTTAAATGCGCAAAATGTATTGGAATATTTGCAATATGTATTAGAAAGAATTGATCTAAAAAGAGATATTCATTTTTACACCAATACTACCATGGATACGCTTGATTATTCTGGTACAGGATTAAATAGTGGAAGTAAAGTAGTATTTGCCGCAGTGGGTGAACCAAAAAGAAATTTAGCAACAGTATTGCCTGTTGTTTTTAATGGTCTTCAACAATTTTCAAATCCACAATTGGCTATACCAGGCGTAGTGTTACTTCAATGTGCTGCTTATGTAAACGATCAAACTGCTATTGCTGAAATTAGTGATTTAGATAGCCAATTAAACCAACACATAACTGAAATTGCAAATACACCATTGGTTGTATTGTGCGACGATGCTTCGTTTGCAAGTGCTAATTTGAATAATTTTTTATGGGTATGTTTTACTAGGTGTAATCCTGCTAATGACATTCACGGAATAGCTGCTAGCACAGTACATAAACACTGGGGATCTAATGGACCATTAGTCATTGATGCGCGCATTAAACCCCACCATGCACCGCCAGTATTAAAAGATTTGGAAGTTGAAAAAAGAATCAATCGAATCTTTGAAGCGGGTGGAAGTTTGTATGGAAAAATTTAGTTCCTGAAACTGGCATCATGTTGTAATTCTATCCAAGTATGATCTGCTAATAATCTTACCGAAGATATAAATTGTTTGAAAGGGCCCGCACCACCCCATTCTTGTGGTGCTACAAGCGATAAAATATGTGATCCATCACGTTTTTCATACAGGTGATATAGTTGACCTATTTGAGGTTTGAAACTAAGTTTGGCCTCATAAATCATTAAACTTAATTCCTTTCTTTTTTTAATTTCTTGTGCTTGCCTAGCTAGTAATTCAATTTGTTGTTTAATTTGATCTAGTTGCATATTGGTCTGCTCTTCCATAGCACTTAATGCCTTGTGTTTTATTACTCCTTCTTTAGTAGGTCTAATAGCAACACTACCAACCGATGAGGCATAAGGCAACACACTCATTTGCTTATGGTAAATTTCAATATTTACAAAGGGTTGATTTGATGTATCGAAACCTTCATGTGTTATGCGTAAATAACCATTCTGTAAAATTTCGTGCGTTATGGTTAAAATTGTTTTTTCTTCTTTTATAAACAAACAACTAATGGTAGAGGCATTAACAATAGATGCTTGTATAGAATCTGCAATTTCTTGGTTTTCAAAAGGGCGAATGGTATTGTCTGGAACCATTTCGTATTGACTATAAAAGGCTTCGTTTTCAATGCTTACCCAATTAATACTAATACTTAATGCGTGTTTGTTTTGAACACTTTCAATTTTATAATTTCCATTTTTGGGTGCTAGGCCAAATTTGAAATCACATTTTTCAGGAAAAAGTTGCCAACTGGCTAAAAAATTATACGCTTGTACCATAATCCATTTTTTCTTGCAGCTTTAGCTACTTCAGTATCAACAAAATGTGTGGTTAAAGGTTGTAATTTAAATAAGAAAAGTACTTATAATTTAATTTACTAATACAAAGTCGGGTCTTTTAACCAATTGGCTATTGTATTTAAATTGCAATGCAGTATTGAAAATAATATTCCACACTTTCATACTACCAATGGTTCTAGGATAATAAGATGCACGCAATTCCATTGTACCAAACACCAAGTTTTCGTTTCTAGTTCTCACGCCGCTACCAAAAGCGCTATATACATCGCCATTTGCAAGTGGTTGACTAGGATCATTTACATAAGATAAATTAGTAAACACAAAAGGGGCAAAACTAAAGCCAAAAAATTTCCAAGTATTATAAAAAACAGATTCCCAATTGCCGCTAATTCGGGTATTTGTTTTATTAGAGGCATTATTAAAATCCTGTATACCAAATACACTGTATAAATATAATGGGTCGTTTAGTTTTGAGTTCATTTGTTGGGTAATACTTGCACTTATAAAATGTCTGCTTAGCCATTTGCTATTTCCCAATTTCCTTAATCGGGTAAATAGTTCAACACTACTTAAAAAACTAATGTCCTCAAATTTCGATTGATAAAAATAGGTGCCCATTCGAATTTGATAATTAACATAAGCCTTCTTTCTAGTAAAATAAGCTCGTTGGTATTCGTAGCCCAAATAGGGTCTTTCTATATTATTTCTATTAGTCCAACCTCCTGTTAATGACATAGAAAATCCTTCAGGCACATCTTCATTTCGTCCAAATCCATAAATGAAATTTGTATGATAATAATCTTGCTCAAATACAGTTAATGAACTAAGCACAGTGGTTAAGTCAGAATAAGAGCTATTATAATTTGTTTGATAAAATTTGGGAATATCAAAAAATCTTCTGTATGCCCCACGAATTGCCAAGAGGTGTTTTAGTCTATTTTTTATCTGCGTACCGATATCTTTTTTTGCGCCAATATTGTATCCTAGCCAGCCGTCTAATATTCTATAATTATATTTAAAATCCGACTGATACAAAGAATCTTTTGTAAAATTATTATTGGTGTACCTAAATGAGGTTTCATAACTACCAGTCCAAACACTATAAGGACTAACTAACGGAAGGTCTGCTTTAAAATACCAAGCTGTTTCTTCTTTTCTGCCACTATTAAATCCTGGTTCAATGGTGCTAAGTCCTAAACTAATATTTACAAAGCTTCCTAAGAAATTTCTTTTTAAATATTGACCACCAATTCCAAAATAAGGCGTTCTGTCTAAATCAATTAAATTCTTAATAGCAATTCTATCGCCTCTGCCAGCAAGATTATCGTCATTGATTTCAAAATTCAACATTTTTTCACTGCCCAAATCGGCACTTCCACCAATAGGAAAAACATCTTTGCATAGTATTAAAATATCAACCTCATTTTTGAATACAATATTTTCTTTAATTAATATTTTGGCATCTTGTAAATAGCTAATGTCACGTAAAAATCTTTCGTTATCGGCAACTAAAGCAGGGTATAAACTGTCTCCAATATTGAAAAATAAATTCCGTTTAATTATTTTCTCTGAACTTGTAGTATGTAAAAAATTACCAAGGTCATTAAAAAAGTTGCGCTTACTTGAACTTGTATCGTTTATAGAACTATTAAAGTCAAGTTTTTGAACCTTAATTGAATGAATGATTTTTCCTTTAAAACGACTAAAATTGTCTTCATTCTTTTTTACGGCATCTTCGGTTGAAATAGGTGTTTCACCGCTTACAGAAATACTTTTTCCTAGTTTGCCCCATAGTCCATTTTTTTTAGCCAAGAAAAAAGTGTCGGATTCGTTTTTTAATTGTGCGTTTATGCTACTAGTAAAAAATACTAATGCTATAAAGGAAATAAACAGACGATATTTAGCAGACAGTCGAAGCATTTAAAAGCTGAATCAGTTAAAGACTCCTAAATTTAATTAATCAATGCCGAACTTATAGTTTTCTATTATAATATTGTGAAAATCAATTAAATTAGACAGGTCTCTTATATAAAAAGTTCGTAATCATTCATTAAACTCATTTTATGCAAGTTTCTAGAAGAAAATTTTTGGCCAATACAAGTATAGCAATAGTTGGTGCATCATTAAATACCAATTATTTATTTGCATCCTCCAAGCAATCTACAGTATTAGGTATTCAATTGTATTCAGTTAGAGACGATATGCGTAAAGATCCATTAGGTACATTACAACAATTGGCTTTAATGGGATACAAAAATGTAGAGCACGCCAATTATATTAATCGAAAATTTTATGGATTTACGCCTGTTGCTTTTAAAAAAATATTAGATGATGTAGGATTGAAAATGCCAAGTGGTCATACCGTTATGGAAAAAAAACATTGGGATCCTTCAAAAAAAGATTTTACAGATGAGTGGAAGCTAACCATAGAAGATGCAGCATTTATGGGTCAACAATATGTTATTAGTCCATGGTTAGATGATAGTTTGAGAAAGAAATACGATGATTTAGTTGCCTATATGGAAGTGTTTAATAAATCTGGGGAATTGTGTAAAAAATTGGGAATGAAATTTGGCTATCACAACCACAATTTTGAATTTAGTACAGAGTTGAATAACCAGAAAGTTTTTGATATTATGATCAATCATACAGATCCTTCCTTGGTGGCACAGCAATTAGATATAGGAAACATGTATGGAGCTGGAGGTAGGGCAATGGAAATTTTAAAAACCTATCCTGGCCGATTTGAACTAATGCATGTTAAAGACGAAATTAAATCTTTAGAAGCTGGAGATTTACACGATGGGTATGAAAGTACCATACTAGGAAAAGGAATTCTAGGTATTAAAGAAATTATTAAAGAAGCCCAAAAAAATGGTGGTACCAAGCATTTTGTAATTGAACAAGAAGCTTATCAAAATATTAGCCCATTAAATTGTGCAAAAGAAGATTTAAAAGCAATGCATCATTGGGGTTTCTAATTGTGTAATTTTTTGCGCAGCACACAAAACATTAAAGCTTGTTTTTGAATGCCAAATTTTGGATCTGTAGGAAATGGTAGCGTTTCGCCAGAAAGTTGATAGCCTTTTCTAATATACCAGTCAATAAGATTTGTTCTTACAGAAATAACGGTCATTTCTATGGTATTTAAGCCTAATGCAATTGCTGTGGTTTCTGCTGCATCAAGTAATGCTTTACCAATTCCTTTTGCTTGAATGGTTGGTTGAACAGTGAGCATTCCTAAATATAAGCGTGTATCTTTTTTTACTAAACTAACACATCCTATAATTGTATTAAAAGAGTCAACCGCTTTTAAAAATTGCTGGTTTGGATTTTGCATTTCCAATAATAATGTTGCAGCATCTGTTCTTGATCCATCAAGTAAATCGGCTTCTGTTGTCCAGCCTTGTTTAGACGATTCGCCTCTATATGCACTATTTACTAAAGTTACAAGTGCATCAATATCAGCTGTGGTGGCTTTACTAATATGAAATGTTGGTAACATAATACAAAGGTATTTGCTTGTTATAAACTTAGCAAATGCAGTTTATGATTTAAATGGATGTAGATTTTTTAAAGCATTAAATTTTTGGATAGTTCTTTTAACATGGTGCTTATTAAATGCTACCTGCGCTTTACCTGTAATGCTTACGCCATTAATTCCTGCCAAGCCTTGCATGGTCCATTTTAGGTTTTGCTTATTGCGCAAATGCCAATTAGATTTTTTAATAATTCCTGTTGGAAAAATATAGGCGTTGGCATATTTAATGATATGGTAACTATTGGCTTCAAGTGTAACCATATTAGCCCAGTCAGCAAGGGTTGCTAATTCATTAAAATGAGGAGGGTCAATTACATAATAAACAATAGTATTATTTTCTTTTACGGGCAAGGCAGTTGCTACATGGTAGTTCCACCAATTAACTAGAGATCCTGGTTGCTTTTTTAAGAAAAATCCACTAAATACCCATCCTTTATAATGTGGGATATTCCAATGGGTTAGCAATAAAGCGATGGCTTCTGCACGGTCTTCGCAATTGTGGATGTCTTTCCACAAAAAAATAGAACTTGTTTTAAAATAGTCAAACAGATTATCTGCTTGCTCCTTACTCATAAAAAGGTCTTCAGTAATCTCATCTGATAAATTCGAATCGAATACTGTTTTAGACAAAATAGAAGTGATAACTATTGATTTATTTTTTGATTATAATATCCAATTGAATTGATATTCTAAAGGAG
>CAIKZP010000194.1 GCA_903831935.1 uncultured Bacteroidota bacterium
AAAAATTGTTAATCACCATGGACTTTGATACGGGCACATACAACGGAATCAAGAAAATCAATGCCATTGATTGGTTGATGGCCAAATAAACCCCATGGAACAATTCCTAAACCAACTGTAAAGTAAAACACGTACGATACCGTTTGCAGAAAGCCCTGGCTATTTCAAAACATAAATATCCTGATGCCTATAATTATTGTGAGATGGTTTTTAATGTTCAGAAGCCAACCACAGAACCTATTATCAATTTAGTGGATTACTTTTTATGGGCTTTGCAAAGAAAGATTGAACGAAATGAAAATAGATACGTTGACTTTCTATGTAATCAGATAGTCAATGTTACAAATCTATATATTGAAGAAAGAGCTTGACTTTGGAAATTAGGGGCATAAAAAAAGCCCATTTTCACACTAAGAAGGATACCCTTCAACGGCTTGGAGCCGACCTTCATGTGATACAGGCATTACAAACATACAATAAATATGTTTCAAACAAACCTTTTGCTTTTTATCTGCTCCCCTTACAGACGAAAGATGCAACTATAAGGCGATGATTGAGTATGTCACTATCAGGAAATTATGTACCTTAAAAAATGAATAATTCCAATAAATAACTATGACAGACAAAAAGAAAAAAAATTCAGGAAACGGTATTGCACTTGGCTCTTGCTTTGGAGTAGTATTTGGAGCAGCCTATGGAATTATTTCTGGAAACATTGCCACAGGTGCAGGATTTGGCTTAGCAATTGGAGTGTTTATTGGAGCAATTTTCGACTTTGTGAAGAATAGAGAATAAATTAAAAGATGCAACTAGCCTAACTCACTGACAGCCAATAAAAAAGCCCTGCAAAATGCAAGGCTTTTCTTTTTGGCTCCCCCTGTCTGACTTGAACAGACGACCCTCTGATTAACAGTCAGATGCTCTAACCAACTGAGCTAAGGAGGAATTTCCAATTATAGATTTCTCTTTAACGGGCAGCAAAAATAGGGAAAAATGTATTTCAACGAAATATGAATTGAAAAAACTTACCAATTAAATAAACTATTGGGGGCTAATCCTAAAAATATCCCGTCTTCTCTGTGTTCTATGGGGTATGTTTTTAAAAAATAGCCTTCGCCACTGGTATTTCTGCCATTTTGTAGCGAAAATCGATATCGGTGGAGGGGGCAAACAATTTGTCCGGTAGCATCAATGTATCCATCTGCCATTACAGCGCCTGCGTGCGGACACTTATGTGCACAGGCAAAAACTTGTTCTTTGTGCTGTATTAACGTAATTGTTTTGCCTGCTACTTCAACCAAGGCTAATTGATTGGGTTGCCAATTGATTAGGTTGATATGCTCGGCTATTTTATGCCAAACAAGCGCATTTTGAGCCATCATCAAAGCATTAACAGTGTTTAGTAAGATTGAGACCTATATGGATAACGAATATGGTACTGCGCCCTAATTTTTTCAAGCATAATTTCTTTTAGTGCATCAATATTTTGCTTTTCTACTGCCGATACAAATACGCAATTGTTTTCGGTGGCCAAATCCCATTTATCTTTTAAATCTTGCAGTAGTTCTTGTTTTACACTGTCTTCTAGCCAGTTGTCGAAGGTTTTTTCTACATACATATCCATTTTATTAAAGATGGTTAAGATGGGCTTCTCAAAGGCTTTTAGTTCTTGTAAGGTTTTGTTTACCACGCCAATTTGCTCTTCGTATTGTGGGTGTGATATATCAACAACATGCAATAAAATATCGGCTTCCCTTACTTCATCGAGTGTGCTTTTAAAACTTTCAATTAAATGATGGGGGAGTTTGCGAATGAATCCTACGGTATCGCTCAATAAAAAAGGTGTGTTTTCAAAAACTACTTTTCTAGTGGTGGTATCAAGTGTAGCAAACAATTTATTTTCTGCAAATACATCGCTCTTACTTAGCAGTGTCATTAAAGTGCTTTTACCAACATTGGTATAGCCCACAAGTGCCACTCTTATTAACTCTCCGCGTTCTTTGCGTTGGGTAAATGCTTGTTTGTCTATTTCGCCCAAACGCTTGCGGAGTAAGAATATTTTATCTTTTACAATACGTCTATCGGTTTCAATTTCTGTTTCTCCAGGTCCGCGAGATCCTATACCGCCTCCTTGGCGTTCTAAGTGCTTCCACATACCTTTTAACCTTGGTAATAAGTATTGATACTGCGCCAATTCTACTTGCACCTTACTCTGTGCTGTGCGCGCTCTGCTGGCAAAAATATCCAAGATCAAATCGCTCCGATCAATGGTTTTTACGCCCAATTCTTTTTCGATATTTAAAATCTGTGAACCCGTTAACTCGTCATCAAAAATAACAAGGGTTACATGACGGCCATTGATATAGTCTTTAATTTCTTCGAGCTTTCCTTTACCCACAAATGTTCTGCTATCCGGATGAGGAAGTCTTTGTGTGAATCTTTTAATGGCATTAGCGCCAGCGGTTTCGGCCAAAAAAGCCAATTCGTCGAGGTATTCGGTTACTTGTTCGTTGGTTTGGTCTTTTTGAATTAATCCTACTAATACAGCTGCTTGGTCTTTAGTAATGGCTTGTTTTTTCTCGATCAACGTTGTTCAATTTTTGTAAAGATAACTTTAGCTAGGGGATAAAAGAAGGCCCTCGTTATATTTTAACGAGGGCCTAAAAAATATTTTGAAGCTGATTATAAACCGCTGATAGTAAATCCGAATGAAAACTTATTCATTGCCGGACCCGATCCGTCTTTCAAAACACCAATTAAATTATACTGCGCATCCACCGAAAAAATACCATAACCGAATCGGCCAGTTAGCCCTAAAACAGTACCATTCATAAAACGTTTGTCGCTTTCTTTGCTAATATAAGTATTACCATAAATAGAAGATCCTGCTTTGTTTTCAAGATTCTTTCCTTTGGTATAAGCTTTTAAAAGGGTTCCAACTTTTACACCAGCAGCCCATTTCCAAGACTTTCCTGGATGTTCTGGATCTGAAAAATGTCTGATTTCAACAGGAATTTCAAGGGCAATGGTGGTCAATTTAAATTTCTTAAAATGATCTGCGCTATCTACTCTTGTAAAAGGAAGTTTAGCAGTATTAGCCTTTAGGTTTACATAAGTATTAGTAAAGAACATATTGCTACTACCAATTCCAGCGCCAAGACCTAAGCTATAGTGAGGATCAGATTTAAAAGGTTTGTCGAGCATGAAGTACAAATTAAAATGACGGCTAAAACCACCAGTTCTAACGCTATCGGGTTTGCCTAACCACATATCAGATCCGTATTGAATCATAAAATGGTCGCCAGGACGGCTAGATAAATCTAATTTAGACCAATCAGCTTTGGCTTTGGTAGCAGTACCTGTGGTTGTGGTAGTGGCTGTAGTTTTGGTTTTGCTTTTTGTAGTTTGTGCTTGTATAAAAAGAGCACCAGTTAATCCTACAAGTAATAATAGAGTTTGTTTCATTTTATTCAATTAATGACGCGTTGCCGCAGATCTAGTGCGCAAAAATAATAGAATTGTTATCAAGGGTTGGTTAAATATTAGTCAAAAGATGCAGAATTTGCCTTTTTAAACAATATATAGCCACAAATGACGCTTATTTATTTACTTTACTACCCCTAACAGACTTATAACAGTGGATAATCAAGATCATTTTTTACTCGGAAAGAAGATTTTAATTGCAGAGGATGATTTCGTGTATCAAAAACTCATTACCCATGCCCTGCAAACCACGGGTGCCTATTTTGATATTGTTTCAAACGGATTAGAAGCTATTGAGGCAATAATGAAGGAGCAATACGATTTAGTTTTGATGGATATAGGGATGCCTATTTTAGATGGATACGAAGCAACCAAACGCATCAGAGCAAATATCAATAGCACGCTGCCAATTGTTGCTATGACTGGTTGGAATTCAAAAGAAGACATATTGAAATTTGCCGAAGTAGGCATTAAAAGTATGTTGCCCAAACCCTTTGGACTAGCCGTTTTTTATCAGACATTAAAAGAAAATATTATATTGCAGGGGTCAGAAAATTTAAATGATGCCACCCCTAAAGCGTTGAAAGAAATGGTAACTGTTGATTTGAGTTTGTTAAATGAGTTTTCGCAAACAGATAATGCCTATAAAAAAACCATCATCAATATGTTTTTGGATACTATGCCAGAAACAATTCAGCAAATAGAAACGGCTTTTCAAGAACAAAATTGGGAACTAGTTGGAAAATCGGCCCATTATGCAAAATCATCATTTTCTGTTATAAGCGTAGAAGAATTGCGAACCTTGGTAACTAAAATTGAATCTAATGCCAAAAAATTCGAAAACCTGCATCAGATAGGAACCATGATTATTTTACTCAAACTAAAATACCAAGAGGTAGTTGCGTTTTTACAAGAAGAATTAAAAAAATATTAGCCTACTATTTTTTATCCTACCCCAATAATACCTAACAAACAGTTGAAACTAAAGCATCTATTAAGTGATGCTCATATCAACCTATCTTTACAACAATAGATTTATTGATTAAAACAAGCAAACATTTTGAATTTTACAGATTTTGGACTCGATGATAGATTAATGGAAGGAATAGATGCAATGGGATATACCACTGCAACGCCCGTGCAAGAACAAGTAATGCAACCCATTTTAGAAGGAAAAGATTTAATTGTTTCTGCACAAACAGGAACCGGAAAAACGGCTGCCTTTTTGTTGCCATTAATGAATAAATTAATTACCACAGCACACGATGCGCATCAAATTAATGCCATGATAATTGTACCTACTAGAGAGCTAGCGGTACAAATTGCACAAACGATGGAAGGTATATCGTACTTCACTTCTGTGAGTTCAATAGCAGTGTATGGCGGTGGCGATGGCAACTCATTTGCTATTGAAAAGAAAGCATTATCGGCAGGAGTAGACGTTGTGATTTGTACACCCGGAAGAATGATTGCGCATTTAAACATGGGCTATGTAAAATTGCAAGGTTTAAAGTATTTAATATTAGACGAAGCAGATAGAATGTTAGATATGGGTTTTAATGATGATATTATGAAAATCATTTCGTTCTTACCTAAAAAAAGACAGAACCTTTTATTCTCTGCCACCATGCCCATGAAAATGCGTGAGATGGCGCGCAAAATTTTATTCGATCCCTTAGAAATAAATATTTCGATTTCTAAGCCACCAGAAAAAATTGTACAAGAAGCGTTTATTGTATACGAAACACAAAAAATTCCATTGGTAAAATATGTGTTGCGATTAAAAGACTTTCAAAGTGTGATAGTGTTTTGCTCTAAAAAAGCCAATGTAAAACAATTGAGTAACGATTTAAAACGCGCCAAGTTTTCAATTGAAGAAATTCATTCAGACCTCGGTCAAAAAGAACGCGAACAAGTATTATTAGATTTTAGAAACAAGAAATTAAAAATATTAGTAGCTACCGATATTTTAAGCCGAGGCATTGATATTGAAGACATCGATTTGGTTATTAATTACGATGTTCCCAACGATGGCGAAGACTATATACACCGAATTGGCCGTACAGCTCGCGCAGCCAACGAAGGAACTGCCTATACTTTTGTGAGCGAAAAAGAGCAACAAAAATTTGCTCGAATAGAAGAGTTATTAGGCAAGCCAGTTCCTAAAGCGCTAGTGCCAGAGCAGTTTGGCGAAACTCCTGCATACAATCCTAGAACAGGTAGACCTAGCGGAAATAGGCGTTATGGTAGCCAAAATAGGCGCTAATACTAGTAAGTTCTAAAACATTTCAAATCAGTACTTGGAAAAACGGCTGAAATAACTATTTTTGCCGCCTTATAAGCCGAAAGGTTTAGGGCCTATAGCTCAGTTGGTTAGAGCACCTGACTCATAATCAGGGGGTCCCAGGATCATGCCCTGGTGGGCCCACTTGAAAATCAAGCACTTACGAAGGTTTACTTTGTAGGTGCTTTTTCATTTGCATACATTTTGCCTACATTTTGCCAGTTTCCCGGCCAAGTTTTGAGTTTTTCAAGGAAAAACAGGGGGTGAATTTTTTACCATGCACACTCCGCTTCTGTCTCCACATTCCAAAAGGTTCCCGTTTTGAAATCACTTGAGATAAATTGAAATATTTTTTGAGCAGATTCTTCAGGTGATAATCGTCCATTTATATTACTCTTTGCAATATTAGTTCTCACCCAGCCTGGATGCACAGAAGCAACAAGTTGTTTACCCGCAAGTCTATTACTTAAAATTTTGGTGTACATATTGAGTGCAGCCTTGGACATTCTATATGCAACTGAATCACTTTTCTCGCAAACATCAATTGAACCCATCTTAGAAGATATATTGATTATTTTACCTCCTATCTTCAAGTGCTGTAACATTTGTTCAGTAAATAAAGTAGTTCCCGTCACATTCACATCAAAAGTTTTCTTGAAAGAAATTTCTTCAGGCAATTCAAAATCTAAATCAGGTCCGATACCTGCATTATTAATTAAGATGTCAATTTTTATATTTTCAATTTGTATGTTTTTTTCAAATGCAGTAATTGAATCTAAATTGGAAAGGTCTAATGCGAAAGATTTGTAATTATTTTCATTAATATTATCAATACCTGTTGTATTAGTTCCAATAACTCTATAACCATTAATTAATAATAATTTAGTTAAAGCATGCCCAATGCCTTGACTTGTTCCTGTTATTAAAATTGTCTTAATCATGAAGTTTTCTTCTTACTACATGCGTTTTATCCATTCTAGTAGTTTTAAGATCTACAGTTTGTGATATTAAAAATGTCACCGCTTCAAGCCTTTTTACCAAAGGTTGCGCTAACCAATAATTCAAATCATTCATTTTTTTATCCAATGACTTAAGTGGTGTTTTATGAACAACTGGAGTGATTTCCATATAAAGAAAATCTATTTAGCAGCTTGTTTGATTTGATTTTTCTTCAAGTATGCCTTGAACTGATCAAAGTTCATTTGTTCTGTTTCTTTTGCAATTTTTTCTTTGATTGCTCTGAAAACCTTAACAGTATCAAAGGTTTTTTCTATTTTAACTTTAGTCTTCATAATTAACAATTTCTTTAGGTGATCTAATATCAAGTTGGATATAACCATTTTTTAAGTTAACTGCATTATATCCTCTTATTCTAAAAACATTTACAATGTGTTTAAAGTTCCAACTCACTAAATAATCTACTTTATGTATGGTCGCCGTTGCAATATGTCTACAATCATCTGCACTTGTCTTACCTACTACATTTTCGGATAAATATTGTTCCGCCAAGTTAAATGCTTCTTCTGTTACTTCTACAAATTCAATGTACTCTTTGGGTAAAGACTTAAAATGTTGTTTTACATTTTCAGGAGCATTTTGAAGTTCAGCAGTTGACAAGTCAGAATAAACACAGATAATTTGACCAAGTTTAACTTTTTCAAAAAGTGCTGAAGTGATTTCTTCAAATTCTTCATCATAAATTCCACCAAATACTGATGTATCAAAATATAATCTTGGCCTCATAGTACAAAATTAAACAAGATTGATGTGATTGCATTATAATTCTCCCCGGCCAGGTTCCGGGCCAGGTTTTCACCAAAAACGGGTTAAAAGAGGTGAATTATGAGAAATATAAATCTATTTCAATCTTGTATCCTGAAAAATCCACGGTCTTAATACCCCAAATTCCATTTATGCTTGCCCACCGTTTTAAAATTAGAGTGTAGTATTTTTAAAATTGTCCCAACTATTTGAATACTACTTCGGGATCATTTAGATATGGCGAAGATGGGTCATTGAAACTTGGAGATGCTAGGTTACTGTCTTGTGGACAGAAGGGATCAATGAACATGGATTTTCCAGATAACGAAGCAATAGCATTTTACAATCATTTTGGTTTTATTGAACTACCAGATAGTGGTAAGATGTTTTTACCTATGTCTCAATTAGAGCATATTTTTATTGTCTAAAACTGCTGCATCAAATTAAAATATTCAATTTACTTTATATGGGGATATTTGATATATTTAAAAACCGAAATCAATAAAAAAACAAAATGAATATAACTATAATAGGAGCTTCTGGCGGAATAGGACTAGAAACAGTAAAAAGGGGATTAAACAGAAAGCATTCAATAACAACCCTATCTCGATCTGAAATTGCAATAGAAGAAAAAAATTCTTTAAATGTGATACTTGGTGATGCAACTAATAAAGCAGACCTATTAAATTCAATCCAAAATGCCGAAGCTATCATTGTAACATTGGGAACTGGTAAGAATATGAAACCTACTACCCTTTTTTCGGATTTCGCAAAATTAATTGTGGAAATACATAAGGAGAACAAAATAGCTATTCCATTTATTTTTGTTACCGGCTTTGGAGCGGGAGAAAGTAAAAATTATGTTTCTTGGGCCGTAAAGATTTTTTTAAAATACTTTTTAAAAGACGTTTATGCAGACAAAACTAAAATGGAAGAAATTATTACTAATTCAGATTTGAATTGGACAGTTGTTAGGCCAGGAAGGCTATTAGACAAAGAATTGACAGAAAAATACCGTGTTGAAAACAAATTATTCAAAGGAATTAATATAGGCGGAATCAATAGAGCAGACGTAGCAGACTTTTTAATAAAACAAGCAGAAAAACAAACTGAATTAAAAAAGTATGTTGCTATACTATACTAGAACTACTTATAAATTTTAATATGAAAGTACATCACCCACACCATCCAACCCATAAAAAGAAATGGTCGGAATATTTTGTGAGGGTAATATTTTACAAATTATTGCTCAACATAATGCTTAAAATTATCTAAAATCATTTGCCAACCTGCTTGTTGCCTTTCGGGCGTATTTTGTTGCTCTGGCTCAAATTGTTCTGTAACAATGGTACCGGTTTCTGAAGTTTCAAATCGTACATTCATTGTTCTTCCATCTCCTAATATAATTTCAATATTTTTTTCAATTTCAATTTTTTGATAAGTACCCCAAAAATCAAAACTCATTGAATTGTCTTTAGACGCCATAGTGTAATGAAATTCTCCACCTACCACTAAGTTGTTTGTTGCATGCGGGCAATGCCAGTCTGAAACAGCAAAGTTCCAGTTTTTAACGTGCGCTTCTTTAGTCCAGTAATCCCAAACTATACTAATGGGTTTTTGAATAGTTGATGTTATGGTTATTAGTTCCATGAATTATTGGTTTATAAAAATTTACTAAAATAAAAAAATTGTAGCGTATTTTCAACTATAATATTTAATTCCTGAATTTCATCTAGATAGTTCATGCTAAAATAGTATTCAATTATTCTTAACACCAACAATTCGCATCAAATGAAATTTCTTTTCTTTTTATTATTATCATTTATATCCTTTGTATGTGATGCACAAGCTCCTAAAAGAGTAAATTTTACTCCAAATACTTATTACTCTTTTTTTTCGGCTGATACCAAACCTGTGCTAACTATATTGCCAGGAGATACTATTTATACTAGCTCGGTTGATTGCGATGGTTTTGATAAAAACAATATTAAACGTTCAATTGGAGCTGCAGAAAATCCATTAACAGGTCCATTTTATATTGAAGGAGCCGAAGATGGAGATATTGTGCAAATTACTTTTACCGATATGAAATTTAGTAGAAATACAGCATTGTGTTTGCCCTATTTTCATGAACGCAGTATGCCTTCTTCAATAACTGATATCGTTAAAAAAAATCTAACACCAATAGTTTGGAATTTAAACTTAAAGCAAAATAAAGCAAAGTTGCAAGCGGCTTCAGAACATTTAAAAAACTTTGAAGTATCTATAAATCCATTTCTTGGTTGTGTAGGTTTAGCTGCACCAAAGGGGCAAGAGGTTGGCACAGGCGATTCGGGTCCTTTTGGCGGCAATATGGATTTTAATAGGGTTACTAAGCATGCATCGGTTTATTTACCTGTATACAATAAAGGCGGTCTTTTGTATTTGGGTGATGGCCATGCAGCACAAGGAGATGGCGAACTAAATTGGATGGCTTTAGAAACCTCTTTAAACTATGCATTTACAGTGAAACTTTTTAAAAATCCTACCAAAAAACTAGCTTACCCAAGAGTGGAAGATGCTACTTATATTATGACAGTTGGTATGGATGCTACTCTTGATAATTCATTAAAAATTGCAACAAAAGGTATGTTTGATTGGTTACAAGAATCATACAACTTAACTATAGAAGAGGCAACACAAGTAATGGGTTCTTCTATTGAATATAAAATTTCAGAAATTGTGGATCCTAAAGTAGAAGTTGTGGCGATGATTAAAAAAAATATACTTAGCAAAATTCAAAAAAAGAAAAATTAAATTATCTGCCTGTTATTCAGTTGGGGTTCGATTTTTTCGGCATTAATTATTTATAAGCTAACCTATGAATATTATTCTATTTAGTTGAGTCGACACATTTTTTCCAAAAACTAAAAAATGAGGGATAATAACCTTTAACTGATGGGAAGATCCAATCACGCGGATCTTTTATTCCAGGATAATGTTCAAATGCAGGATGTTCCTTAGAAATAATTATATCATCTGCTAAAAGTTCACTTTGGTTGTATAGTTGTTTTATTGCCAATATTTCACCAGAATAAATCTGTATCTCAGGTATATTTTTACAAAGTTCCAAAATAAAATTCAATACGTTTTCACTCACAGGATAAGCACTAAAATGAGAAGGCTCTAATATCAATACCCTGTTTACATTTTCCTTAGCGCGCCAAGTTGGGTCTAAATTATATGAATTGTAAATAAGTGTAGGCCTTGAAGTATCTATAATGGGCAGACTTGTAATAGGTAAATCTGTACTTAATTGTAATAAAGTGGTACCTAATAATTGATCGGGTACCTGCATTTTAACAATTGCTTCATAGCTATTGTCTAAATATGTTCCTACCTGGTTTGTATGGGTATACTTGTTTATATTTTCTTGATTACAATAATATTTTTTAGAAGAAAAAGCACCAGCAACCCATTGCCAACTACAATTATTGCTAGCTATATCGCCATCAAATAAATGATAATACATCCATTTAGAAGGCGTTTTCCAATGAGCTTTTCCAATATTACAAGCAATTGCAGCTACATACATTCTTATATGATTGTGCAGGTATCCTATTTTATATAAATTTTTTATTTGTTGATCAATTATTTCAATATTTGTTTGTGCATTTAATAATGCTGTCAACATTTTATTATGTACAACATCTGATTGTGTTTGTTTTAGATCGTCCCAAATAGAAAGTTTTTTTTCCTGCCAAACCCGTTGATAATATTCACGCCAAGCTAGTTCTTGTATTAATTTTTCGGCTTCTAAGAAGCTATACCCCTTTTTTAAAATTACATCCATTACTTGCTTTACAGAAATTACGCCTCTTGAAATATAGGGTGCCAAATATGTAATATCTCCATTTATAAAATTTCTTGTATTTGCATAATTCACTGGATTAATTGCCTGTAATTTTTCTACAATTAATTTGTAATCGGTTGTAAAATAATTATGGGTAGTAATTATTTGTTCTCCAGGTTTAGCTGTCATGTAATTTTCATTAATAGTAATTCATTTGAAACGGTTTATACTTTTGCATAAGCTAAGCGGCTTATTCGATTAGACAGATGATAGCTATCTAATCCTGAGCATGTAATAGTACCTGCTTTTTCAATATCTAAGTATCCGTCTTCTTGTAAACAATTTTCAGGAAAATAGATGTTTTTAATCTCTCCAATTACCATAATTGTATTATTAATGGTTAGGTCAATTCGTTCTTTAAATTCAATGTCTAGTTGAATATTACTTTCTTTTACAAAAGGGGCTTTACAATTGGATTTATATTCTACACTTAACCCAGTGGCATCAAATTCTGAAATTTCTTTTGGGTATCTGGCCGATGTTTGATGCGCTTGCTTATAAATATTTTCATTCAAATGATTTATTGTATAAGAACCGGTGTTTAAAATATTTATTAAAGTGTGGCGATCAACCGAATCTGGGCGCATAATAAAACTAATTAATGGTGGGTTGGCGCCAATATGCACAATAGAACTAAAGACAGCCAAATTTGTTTGGCCAGTTAAATCAATAGTACCAATTAAACAAACGCTTTTAAAACCTCCTACACTATTTATTAAATGGGCCCTTTTGCGTTGTTCCATTTCCATTATTTCAATTGCAGTAATTTGTATTTTCATGTTTTATTTTGTTTATCTAATTGATCTAAAAATAAATTGGCATTGTTTAAATGGATTTGTTGTTTTTCTAGACTCATTTTATTGAAAGTATGAACAAGCATTCCTGTTCTTGGATTGCTTAAGAAAAAATCGCTGTGAACATGCATAAAACGCCAAAATAAACCATCCCAAATTTCCTGCCAATCTCCTTTTTCATAATCACTCATTTTCATTAAATAATTACTGCCACTTATATATGGTTTGGTGGTCATTAATCCGCCATCAGCAAATTGTGTCATACCATAAACATTAGGAACCATTACCCAGTCATAAGCATCAATAAACATTTCCATAAACCACCTATATACTTCATTTGGGTCAAACTCACATAAAAGCATGAAATTGCCTAATACCATCAGTCTTTCAATGTGATGACAATATCCAGTTGCTAAAACCTTTTTTATAGTGATATCAATAGGGGCAATGCCAGTAGTTCCAGACCAAAAACTTGCTGGAATTTTTCTTTTAAAATTCCAGTAGTTGCTTGTTCTTTGTTTCGAACCTTCTCGCTCATACACTACTCTTATAAATTCACGCCATCCTATTATCTGTCTAATAAATCCCTCTAAAGAATTTAAGGGAATATTATTTTTATTTGAAACCTCAATAGCACTTTCTATAATTTGTTTTGGTGTCAAAAGTCCAATATTAAGCATTGGTGAAAGAACAGAATGATACAATACTGGTTCTTTAGCAACTATTGCATCTTCGTAAATGCCAAATTTTTCAAATTTATTTTGTAAAAAATCCGATAGCCATTTTTCTGAACTATCAAAATCAATAACAAATAAATGATGGTTATTGATGGTGCCATAGTTATTCGCAAAATGTTGCGCTACATACTTCTTAGCCTCAGCTAAGTATGCATTAATAGTAGACGATGGTGTTTTGGGTACTATTTCTTTTTTTGGAAATTTGGCTCTATTCTCGGCATCGTAGGTCCATTTGCCACCCTTAGGTTTTCCATCTTTTTCAAGTAATATGTTTCTTGATTTTCTTTGCCAAATATAAAAATCGGTTTGAAAATATGTCTTCTTATTATTGAAATAGTGTTCAACTTCTTTTATAGTATTTAAAAAATTGGTGTTTTCATATACCTTTAGTTGGATGCCATATAATTTACAACTTGAATCAATTTTTTGTAATACCCAGCAATCAACTGGGTCTATTATATGTATTTGTTGGATATTATTTGCATGAAGTGCTTCTATTAAAATTTCAGATTTGTTTTGCGCTTGATTAGCTTCAATATAGTTTACATCATAGCCTTGTTCTTTTAAAAAATGTTCATAAAACTTCATACTAGCCCTATGTAAAACAAGTTTTTCTTGGTGAAATTGATATTGATTGAAAAAATGCCATTCCTCAACTAAAAAAATTGGCCTACCCAAACTAATAGCAGCATGTTTTTTAAATAATTGATTGGGCAAAATAATGGTTGCATCAGATGACATTATAAAAATCTATTTTAAGCTAATTACATAACATTATCAATCTAAAAAAGTTGTGAATGAATACTATTAGTTATTTAATGAAAACGGTTTTTCAAAATAATATCTTGGTGTAATAATTTCTAATTGATAAAAACAGATTTATTATGTTCCAATTTCCCCATTTGGAACAAATAAAATACTTAATTAAATATAGATGACTGTAAAAATTCGTTATTTCACCTGTAAAAACATAATTATGAAAAAAACATTCTTTCTATTATTTGCAGCCATAATTTATTTAACTGCATGTAACAATCAATCAAGTGTAGTTGAAACATCAAATGCGGCTCCTTCTAAAGATTCTATAGAAGCAGTAAATGCAATTAACAAAGCAGATAGCCTTTGGGATGATCAGTCTGCACACAATTCAGTACAGGGCTGGTTAGGCTTTTATACCGATGATGCAATCATGTTACCTCCGGGTGAAAAAGTTTGTAATGATAAAGCTAGCAGAGAAGCTTCAATAAAAGCATATTTCGCCATGCCTAGTGCAAGTATGAGATTTCAGGCTACTAAAGTTGAGGCTTCAAAATCTGGAGACCTAGGTTATAGTACAGGAGCTTATCAGTTTGGCTATAAAGATGCTGCAGGTAAAGATGTACATGAAACTGGCAAGTTTAATGAAACTTGGAAAAAACAGTCAGATGGCAGTTGGAAATGTATCGTAGACATTTGGAATGCAGATCCTGCAAAATAATTTTTCTAATTAGTAACAAAGAAAAATCTCATTTTAAAACTTATTCTCGCGTAAAATAGTATTAGATTTAAAAAAAATAAAACAGAGACCTCTAGCAATAGGGGTCTCTGTTTTATTTTAAAATGCGTAAGTTTACTTATTAGAAATCATTACTAATGAAGCTATTAAAAATCATAAAACTGATTAGCACTTTTTACAAAAGTTTTATGTTGCTTTCTGCTGTAATAACGATTGCCTGTTTGGTGTTATTTTGGGAGTATGGATTTGGTATTTTTTCTACATTATTTTGGTTTAAAATTAGCACACTAGGGTTAACCTTTTATTTCATTGAAAATTATAAAAACAAGGAATACTATTATTACCAAAATTTAGGTGTTTCAAAAGTTTTGCTTTGGTCTGTTGCACTTAGCTTCGATTTTGCTTTATTTATTTTTTTAATTATTCAAGAATATACATTCAAATGAATCATACGCTTGAAGTAGATAGTATTCAATTAGCATTCAATAATAGAAGAATTTTATCAGACATTTATTTAAAATGCGAAACAGGTAAAATTACTGGTCTTTTAGGAAGAAATGGTCAAGGAAAATCTTGCTTAATGAAAATTATTTATGGCACATTAAGCTGTGAAAAATCTATTCGGTTTGATGCCATTTCGCAACACACTGCATTTAAACGACCAGACTTATTATTATATCTTCCTCAATTTAATTTTATTCCAAAAAACTTAACGCTCAAAAGAATATTCAATGATTTTCAATTAGACTATTCAAATTTTTTAATAACGTTTCCGGAGTTTACAAATCAATATCATTTATCTATTGCCAATTTATCGGGTGGAGAACGTAGATTAATTGAATTATACGTTATAGTAAAATCTCAATCTCAATTTGCAATGCTTGACGAACCTTTTACACATTTAAATCCGCTTCAAATTGCAAAAGTGCAAACACTACTTTTAAATGAAAAAGAAAATAAAGGTTTACTTATTACCGACCATATGTTTCGGCATATTACAGCTATCTCGAACAATTTGTATGTGTTAAACAATGGAAAAACATATTTAACGAAAGATATATCAGACATTGAATCGCTTAGGTATGCAAGAATTTAGGCAATAAAAAAATCCCATTTACAATTGCAAATGGGATTTATATAGAAGTAGTACAAAAAAAATGCAGCAACTTATTTTATCAATGCTTTTCACATATTTCATGCATATCAATTGGTTGAAATTACTAAGCCTTCCTTTCCAACTGTTCAACAGTTCTCTTAGCAGATTCTAATCTACTCTCTCTATTTTTTTCTATCAATTTATTTACGGCCCAATGTTCTAATTTATGATGAAAAGGAATTAATAGTGCCGCTATTGATACTAAAGCCACTAACATTAAAAATGGAGAATGATGCGTTGCTTTTTCTAAAATAGGATGTACTAATAAGTTTACAAATTCAAAAACAATCAATAACGCAATAACACTTAGGAACTCTATTGCTTTTGGATTTGTGATGTAGTTGCGGCTAAAAATTAAAAATATAATAAAGAAACTAACAATGCCAACTGCAATAAATGTGTATTGAAGATTTTCTTTTTGGGCTTCTTCGAATTTTTCTTCTTCTAATTTTTGCTCTTGCTGACGCGCTTCTTCTTCTACACTCATTAACTGCGCTTGTTGCATTGTTTTAATGTTAAATAAGCTATCACTTGCCAATCTATAAATTTCAGAATATTTAAAAGCACTATCAATATTT
>CAIKZP010000195.1 GCA_903831935.1 uncultured Bacteroidota bacterium
ATTAGCATTGCCTCTAAGCGCAAATGCTACAATAGAACAGGTAGAGCAGCTAAAAGAACTGCTACAGTTTCATGAGTACCGCTATTATGTACTGAATGAACCATTCATTGCAGATTACGAGTACGACCAATTGTACCAACAACTTCGCCATATTGAAGAAGCACACCCCAATTGGATAACGGTAGACTCTCCTACGCAACGCGTGGGAAATAGCTTGAACCAAAGTTTTCAAACAGTGCCGCATTTGGTTCCTATGTTGAGTTTAGACAATAGTTATAATGCCACTGATTTATTAGACTTTGATAGAAAAGCAAAGGAATTAAGTAACCAAGAACAAATAACTTATTGCATAGAACCCAAATTTGATGGCGCTAGCATTTCACTGATTTATGAAAATGATTTATTGGTTCGTGGAATTACAAGGGGCGATGGAGTAGCAGGAGAAGATATTACCAACAATATCAAACAGATTCGATCAATTCCTTTAAAAGCAAAGTTTTCGAACTATGGCATACAACAAATAGAAATTAGGGGCGAGATTATTATGAATAAGCAAGCCTTCCACCAATACAATGAAACACTTACTGCACAAGGGTTAGCGCCATTAGCAAATCCTAGAAATGCAGCCAGTGGTAGTTTGCGCATGAAGGATCCAAAAGAAGTAGCACAAAGAAATTTAGATGCTTTTTTATACCATGTAAGTTTTTATACTTCAAAAAATGGACAGCCTGTTAAAGAACTGGCTACGCATGCAGGATCGCTACAACTGTTATGGGACCTAGGTTTTAGAAGTCCGCAAAAAGAAAAGAAAGTAGTAGATAGCATTCAACCAGTAATTGATTATTGTGCAGAATTTGAAGCGAAAAGAGATACCCTTCCTTATGAAATAGACGGCATGGTTGTAAAAGTCAACGAACTAGCTATGCAAGAACAGCTAGGTATGACTTCGCACCATCCACGTTGGGCTATTGCTTTTAAATTTAAAGCAAGGCAAGCTACTACTCAACTAAGATCTGTTGAGTTTCAAGTGGGCAGAACAGGCGCTGTAACACCAGTTGCAAAATTAGACCCAGTTTTTTTAGGGGGAGTAACAGTATCAAGTATTTCAGCACATAACGAAGAATATATTCGAGAGAAAGATTTAAAGATTGGTGACCATGTTTTAATTGAAAGAGCTGGTGATGTTATTCCACAAATTGTTAAATCATTAACAGAACTACGAACAGGTGCTGAAACTAGTATTGAATTTCCAAAAACTTGTCCGGTTTGTAATAGCCAATTATTTAAAGAAGAAACAGAAGCAGTATGGCGATGTATTAATATAGAATGTGAGGCACAAGTAGTAGAAAAGATGATCCATTTTGTAAGCAAAGATGCAATGGATATTAAAAGTTTTGGAGATGCAAATGTTCGCAAGTTTTATGAACTTGGTATACTCAAAGATATTCCAGGTATTTATCAATTGCCTTTTGAAACCATTGGAACCATTGAAGGATTTGGAAAGAAAAGTATTGATAATTTACAAGCCGCAATTGAAGGATCAAAGCAACAACCTTTGCACCGATTAATTTATGGTTTGGGCATTCGCTTTGTAGGAGAAACTACTGCCAAAACATTGGCTAATGCTGTTGAAAATATTTTTGATTTTATTTCAAAAACAGAAGAAGACTTATTAACTCTAGAAGACGTTGGCGTAAAAGTTGCAAAAAGCATTCACGAGTTTTTTCAAAACGAACAGAATATAAAAATGCTGCAAGCATTAGAGCAACTTGGTTTGCAGTTAAAAAATATTAAAAAAGAAATTACTGGAAAAGATAGCTTAGGAGGTCAAACCTTTCTTTTTACAGGAACACTAGCACAACTAAAAAGATCAGACGCAGAAGCCATGGTGGAAGCTAATGGCGGAAAAATTGTTACAGGTGTTAGTAGCAAATTAAACTACCTAATTGTGGGAGAAGATGCTGGAAGCAAACTAGAAAAAGCAAAAAAAATTAATACCATTAAAATTATTTCTGAAGTAGAATTTTTACAACTTATAGAACAAAATAATTGATACTATGCTACAAGCAAACTCTTTGCAATTTTTAAAACAATTGAAAAAAAATAACTCAAAAGAGTGGTTTGATATCAATAGAAAAAATTACGAAACTGTTAAATTAGATTTCATTCAGCTAGTAGATCAAATTATTCAAAAGCATGCGGCTAAAGACGCATCGATTGCAACACTTACTGCCAAGGAATGTATTTTTAGAATTAATAGAGATGTTCGTTTTAGCAAAAACAAAGCGCCCTATAAAACCAATATGGGTGCAAGCATAAATAGTGGCGGGAAAAAATCATTTACGGCAGGTTACTATTTTCATTTTGAACCAGGTGGCAATAGTTTTGTAGGGGGTGGATTATATATGGCCGAACCAGATAAATTAAAAAAAGTTCGTCAAGAAATAGACTATAACTGGACGGAGTTTCATAAAATTTTATCTAACAAAAAATTTAAAACGCAGTATAACGATTTAGATAAATCTGAAGGCATGACACTTAAACGTGAGCCCAAAGGATATGAAAAAGACAACCCTGCAATTGAGTATATTAAATTAAAAAGTTGGATAGCAATTGCCCCTATAACAGACAAGGAACTTACCGATCAGTCTTTAGTAAAAAATATCAGTAATGCTTTTGATGCATTACAACCACTTATTATTTTTTTAAATAGGGCTTTAGAAGACTAAAAAATATAGTGGGCTTTAACTATGCAAATAAGTAAATGCCTTTCCTATAGATTCAATTGTGTCGGAGGCTAATAAACTTTCAACGGATTGTTTGTCTAAAGAAAAATCTGCCGCTAATCCATGCAAGTAAACACCTAACAAGGCAGCATTTTCAGAACGATATCCTTGCGCTAATAAGGCAGTGATAATGCCAGTTAAAATATCGCCAGAACCACCTTTTGCTAATCCTACATTACCAGTATTATTAAACCATCCCTTGCCCTTATGTGCAATTAATGTGTAATGACCTTTTACCAAAATCACACAGTTATATTGTACAGAAAAGTCTAATGCTTTTTGCCATCTGTCGAATTCATTTTTTGACTTACCAAACAATCGATCAAATTCTTTTGGATGCGGTGTAAGTATTGAACCTGCTGGAATATTTGCTACCCAAGAAGGATTCAAAGCAATAATATTTAATGCATCTGCATCTAATACTATTGGCTTTTGATACTGTACCAGAAGTTGTTGTAAATTTTGTTGCATAGTTTCATCAGTGCCAATACCCGGACCAATTCCTATTGCTGCATATGGTGTATAATCTAATGTTATTGCATCACTTGCTTGTACCATTAATTCGGGCAATGCAATGTGCAATATTTGTTCTGTATTTTTTGGAATGGCCGCAGTAAGCAAACCAACACCCGATCTTAAACAAGCTTTTGCCGATAAAATAGCCGCTCCCATTTTTCCAATTCCACCAGCAATTAATAGTGCATGGCCAAAATTTCCTTTGTGCGAAAAAGGCAATCTATGCTGAAGCATTGCTTTTATTTGTCCTTCTTCAACCATTGAATAACTGGTTTCTAAAAAACTTAAAAACGAAGAATTCAATTGTATATCTACCACAATTATTTGTCCAAAAAAAGCTGCATTTTCTGCTGCTAAAAAACACAGCTTGAATGATTGAAAAGTTAAAGTAGTGTTTGCCTTAATAATTGTGTTTGCTGTTGAACACTGGTCAATTAATAAACCCGTTGGCAAATCAATTGAAATAACATTAGCAGCCGCACTATTAATATGTTGTATCAGTGATAAATACAAGCCTGTAATTGGCCTAGATAAACCTGAACCCATTAAGGCATCAACAACAATATCTGTTTGATGTATTACAGGAAAATTAAGGTCTGATTGTATAAAATGAATATCCTTGCAAACTACATGTAGGCGTTGTAAATTGGTTTGAAATGCAGTGGTTCCTAAGCTGCCTAATTCTACTATATAAGGTGTTACCCGAAATCCTTTTTTAATTAATTGGCGAGCAATAGCAAGACCATCACCACCATTATTTCCTTTGCCACAAAATAATTTTATGTTTGAATCTACCGAAGCTTGGTTAATAATTAATGACACACATACTTTAGCAGCGCGTTCCATTAAATCTATCGCAGTAATTGGCTCTTGCTGAATGGTGTAAGCATCCCATTCTTGAATTTGTAGCGTAGATAGCAGTTTCATACTTGTATGCCTCCCATATAAAGTTACGCAACCATTTTGGGATAACGCCAAAGAAAAAGGGAAACACAAAATGATGTAAACAAGTAAGCATCTGCACAAGGTGTTTAAAAAAAATCGGCTGTATCAAAAATTGACACAGCCGATTACTTAAAAAAAAATTAAAATTATAATAAACCCTTACTTAATAAATATTCCGCAATTTGTACGGCATTGGTAGCAGCACCTTTGCGTAAATTATCGCTCACAATCCACATATTTAAGGTTTTTTCTTGTGTTTCGTCTCTGCGTAAACGGCCTACAAATACCTCGTCTTTTTCGTGTGCCCATAAAGGCATTGGATATAGTTGATTGGCATCATCGTTTTGAACAATAATACCTGGTGCATTTACTAAAATGTCTTTTAATTCCGTTAAATCGAATTCATTTTCAAATTCAACATTCACACTTTCGCTATGACCACCCACCACAGGAATACGAACAGTGGTAGCTGTTACACGAATACTATCGTCTTGCATGATTTTATTGGTTTCTTTCACCATTTTCATTTCTTCTTTGGTGTAACCATTGTCTAAGAAAACATCAATTTGAGGAATCACATTTAAGTCAATAGGATATTTATAAGCCATTTCTCCTTCAATACCTTTGCGCTCATTAAAGAGTTGGTCTACTGCTTTTTTACCAGTGCCTGTAACACTTTGGTAGGTGCTAACTACCACACGTTTAATTTTATATTTCAAGTGCAATGGCTGTAAAGCAACCACCATTTGAATGGTAGAACAATTTGGATTAGCAATAATAAAATCATCCGCAGTTAATACATTAGCATTTACTTCTGGCACTACTAATTTTTTGGTAGGATCCATGCGCCATGCAGATGAGTTGTCAATTACTCTAATACCAGCAGCTGCAAATTTTGGTGCCCACTCTAATGAAGTATTACCACCAGCAGAAAATATTGCTACAGCAGGTTTAGCTGCAATACCATCTTCCATGCTAACTACTTTATACGATTTTCCTTTAAATACTACTTCCTTACCAACTGATCTTTCAGATGCTACAGGAACAATTTCTGTAACTGGAAAATTACGTTCTGCTAATACTTGCAACATTTTAGTACCTACTAAACCAGTGGCACCTACTACGGCTACTTTCATTTTTTAACCTCCGCCCCAGCTTGGGGATTGTTTTAGGAAATTGATTAATTAATTGATTGCAAAATGATTCTAAACCTACAATTGTATCTGTTGTGATGAGCCTAAAAAAAAGGCCTCCCCAGTTTGGGAAGGCCTCTAAGTATATTCAGCATACACAACGTTGAGTTACCTTCCCTTTAGAGAGGTTTCTTGGTACGTTTTGTATGTTTTAAAATTATCATTGCGGTGCGAAACTATTGCGAAACCTTTTGAATGCCAAAAATATTTTTTTTATGCAGGCTATTATACAAGGTTAATATCAAAATTTACAAGTTGTACAAACTCTGCAATTCTACTATCAATATCTGCTTTATTAATTTCTCTCAAACGTTGTGTGCCAAATTTTTCAACACAAAATGAAGCCATTGCAGAACCAACTATTATAGCCGTTTTCATATTATTGAAAGAGATGTCTTTTGTTTTTGCAATATGACCAATAAATCCACCAGCAAACGTATCGCCCGCACCTGTTGGATCAAACACTTCTTCTAATGGTAATGCTGGTGCAAAGAAAACCTCGTTTTCATGGAACAATAAAGCACCGTGTTCTCCTTTTTTAATAATCAAGTATTTAGGACCCATTTGTAAGATGGATTTTGCGGCTTTTACCAATGAAAACTCACCACTTAACTGGCGCGCTTCGCTATCGTTCACCATTAAAACATCCACCATTGAAATGGTTTTTTTCAAGTCATCCATGGCAATTTCCATCCAGAAATTCATGGTATCCATGATAATTAACTTAGGTCTGTTTTTTAATTGCTCAATCACACTTCTTTGAACTGAAGGAGCTAAATTACCCAACATTAAAAACTCGCAATCTTGGTAACTTTCAGGAACAATCGGTTGAAAATTTTCTAAAACATTCAACTGTGTTTCTAAAGTATCACGCGAATTCATATCTAAATGATAGCGGCCACTCCAAAAAAAAGTTTTCTCGTCTTTTTTAATTTGAACACCTTCTAAATCTACATTTCTATTAGTTAGTGCGGTAAGTTCCGACTCAGGAAAATCACCTCCAACCACTGAAATTTGCTTTACAGCTGTATAATTTGAAGCACACCAGGCAATATAAGTTCCTGCGCCGCCAATTATTTTATCACTTTTCCCAAAAGGGGTTTCAATGGCATCAAAAGCCATAGATCCTACTACTACTAAAGACATATTGTATAATTTGATGTTGTGTGGGCGAAACTAATGCATTTCTGCAGAATGAGTTAATGAAGCGCAATACAATTTTAATTCGCCTCAAAATGGTCTTCAAAAAATCACAAAAACTAACGATTAAAAGTTTTTTAATGCCAAATAGCGCTAACATTCGTTAGTATCTTATCTTTGCATTATGGCAAGAATCAAAACAGACAACCACCTTTCTAGAAAAGATGTGATTGTAACCAAGGCAGCAGCCTTGTTTAGGGAAAAAGGTTTTAAAGCAGCTAGCATGCGAGATTTAGCCGAAGCTGTGGGTGTTGAAGCGGCTAGTTTGTATAACCATATCAAATCAAAAACCGAATTATTACACGAATTATGCTTTAGTGTAGCAAACCGTTTTTTACACAAAATGGATGAAGTAGAATCTCAGAATACAAAAGCCATTGACAAAATTGAAAAACTACTCCGCTTTCATATCAATGAAATGATTCAGCATTACGAAGAAGTATATGTGAGTGATAGAGAATGGAAACATTTGTCTGATCCATACCTTTCTAATTTTCAAAACCAACGACGCATTTATCGCAAAAGATTTGCTGCAATTATTGAACAGGGTATTCGCAATAATGAAATAAAAAAAATTGATGCAGCAACCGCAGTATTAATCATCTTACATGCTATTAGTGGTATTGAAAGTTGGCACCGTTCGGTACAAAAAATTAGTGCTTCAGAATTAGAAGAAAATATGGTAACCATTTTAGTTGGTGGTTTAACCAACCAATAACTATCACATGAATGAACAAGACCATTTAGCCAATACAATTGCATTAAAAATTATTGCAGACGATTTATTTAGCCAATGGTTAGGTGTTGAAATAGTTGCTATTAAAGAAGGATATAGTAAAATATTATTGCGCATAAGACCCGAAATGATCAATGCCATTGGAATAGCGCATGGAGGCATTGTTTTCTCCTTAGCAGATACAGCCCTTGCACTTGCCTGTAATGGCCGAAACAAAGCATCAGTTACATTAGAATCTGCCATCAATTTTATCAAACCAGTACATAAAAATGATATAATAACTGCAGAAACCACAGAAATTCACAATGGACAATCAACAGGCTTGTATCAAATAACATTAACCAATCAAGCAGCAGAAAAAGTAGCTGTTTTTAAAGGCACATGTTTTAGAACAGGCAAATTCATTGTATAGGCTACAAGTGTATAGATGCTGCTTTCCGCAAACATTAGTGTAACTTTGCCATATATTTAATTGCATTCATTTAATAATTAGCATACCAAGTGTCAGAAAAAAATAATTTCATTGATTATATAAGAATCTTTTGCAGAACAGGTCATGGAGGCGCAGGTGCAAAACATTTAATGCGTAATAAATTAACCGCAATGGGCGGACCCGATGGAGGAGATGGTGGAAGAGGTGCGCATATTATTTTAAGGGGTAACAGCAATTTATGGACACTATTGCATTTACGTTATTTTAAAAATGTATTGGCCGAAGACGGAGAACGTGGTAGTAAAAACAATTGTACTGGAAGAGATGGCGAAGATGTAATTATAGAAGTACCATTAGGCACTATTGCAAAAGACGAAGAAACTGGAAAAGTTGAAGTTGAAATATTAGAAGACGGACAAGAAGTAATTTGGATGCGTGGCGGAAGAGGTGGATTGGGTAATAGCAATTTTGCAACACCCACTAACCAAGTTCCAGAACACGCACAACCCGGCGAACTAGGCATTGAAGGCTGGAAAAATTTAGAGTTAAAAGTATTGGCAGATATAGGTTTGGTAGGATTTCCTAATGCAGGAAAATCTACTTTACTTTCTGTAATAACTTCGGCTACACCCAAAATAGCCAACTATGCTTTTACTACTTTAAAGCCGCAATTGGGCATGGTAGAATACCGCGATAATAAATCATTTTGTATTGCAGATTTACCAGGAATTATAGAAGGTGCTGCAGAAGGAAAAGGATTGGGTCATAGATTCTTAAGACATATTGAAAGAAATTCTGCCTTACTATTTTTAATTCCGGCCGATAGTGACGACCATAAAAAAGAATTTGAAATTCTTAGAAATGAATTAAAAGAATACAATCCAGAAATGTTGCAAAAAGATTTTGTGATTGCTATTAGCAAGTCCGATATGTTAGACGAAGAATTGAAAACAGCTATTGCAAAAGAGTTGCCTTCAAACATTCCTTTGGTATTTATTTCTTCAATTACTAATAAAGGATTAACAGAATTGAAAGATCTTTTATGGGAAACACTCAATAAAAAATAGTTTTTAAAGTACTGATATTCATTTCGTTATACCCCATTAACTTTTTAATAACAAGGTAATCTTCTTAAATGAAGGTTACCTTTTTTAGTTATAAGTATTAACTCTTGAATTAGCGATCGATGAAATTCAATTGATTGTTCCGATCAAACTGCTAAATCATCTAACACTTCGAAGCCCTGCTTCAGCCATTTAAGATTCAATTGCTTGCTTAACGAATTGCTTGTGCCATCAAGTATTTATCTATTCATGTTTAAAATAAAAAGTTATGCAAAAGCAAACCATTAACACCATCGCAAAAAGATTTTTATTAGGCAATTTAGTTGCTGTAATGTTTATTCTTTCTGCAAATGCAACAACTGTTTCAAAAAATGAAACCGACCCATCGTCAAAAAATGTAGAAGTGAAATATGTAGGAACCACTGCAGATAATCTTTTCTTCAATGTAAAGTTCAATAACGAAACTGGAAAAAGTTTTAGAGTATTTGTATTGGATGAAAATGGAGAACCATTGTTTCAAGAAAAATATTCCGATAAATTATTTGACAAAAGATTCATGTTAAAAAGCGACCAAGATTTAAGCAAATTGACTTTTATGATTCAAACAAATAACGGATCATTCAAAGAAATTTTTGACGTAAAATTTAGCACTAAAATAACTGCCGAAGTAAGGTCTAACAATAAATAGTTTTACATACTTAGCTCACTAGCATTGTTAATTGTTTGAGTAATCAATTAGCAATGCTAGTTTTTTTATGCCCTGTATTTAATGTTATAAAAAATCCCCGATAAAATGAATTACCGGGGATTGAATATAATTAGTAGTGCTTTGTTTAGCTTGCAGCTTCGCTTTGCATACTCTTAGAACTCTTCTTTCTGTCGTCTTCGTTTAATACTACTTTACGCATACGGATAATTTTAGGAGTCACTTCAATACACTCATCTTGTTGAATATATTCCATACACTCTTCTAAAGTAAATTGCAATTTTGGAGTGATACGAACACTATCATCACTACCGCTTGCACGGTGGTTAGTTAGTTTTTTCATCTCCACAGCATTTACATTTAAATCACCTGGTTTAATATGCTCAGCAATTACTTGACCAACATATACTTCTTCACCTGGCTCAATAAAGAATGCGCCACGATCTTGTAATTTATCAATTGAATAAGCAGTTGTTGTTCCTTGAAACTTAGCAATTAACACACCATTGCTTCTTCCAGGAATTGGTCCTTTCCAAGGCTTGTATTCAATAAAACGGTGCGCCATAACAGCTTCACCTGCAGTATTGGTAAGCATTTGAGAACGTAAACCAATCAACCCTCTTGAAGGTATTTCAAATTCAAGGTGTTGCATTTCACCTTTGCTTTCCATGATTTGCATTTCACCTTTACGTTGGGTAACTAGGTCAATTACTTTTCCGCTAAAATCGGCAGGAACGTCAACTACCAAGTTCTCGAAAGGTTCGTGTTTTTTTCCGTCAATGTGTTTTACCAAAACTTGTGGATTTCCAACTGTTAACTCATACCCCTCACGGCGCATGGTTTCAACTAAAATTCCTAAGTGTAAAATACCACGACCAAAAACCAAGAAACTATCAGCACTATCGGTATCTTCTACACGCAATGCCAAATTCTTTTCTGTTTCTTTCATTAATCTATCACGCAAGTGACGAGAAGTAACAAATTTTCCGTCCTTACCAAAGAAAGGTGAATTGTTAATGCTGAAAGTCATACTCATAGTAGGCTCATCAACACTAATAATTGGTAATCCTTCAGGATTTTCAATATCTGCAATTGTATCACCAATTGTAAAATCATCTAATCCTACAACTGCACATAAATCGCCAGTTAATACTTCTGCAACTTTACGCTTGCCCATTCCTTCAAACACATATAGTTCTTTCACTTTGCTTCTTTTTACAGAACCATCTGCTTGAACCAATGCAATTGTTTGACTTTCTTTGATTTTACCACGGGTAACTTTACCAATAGCAATACGACCTAAGAAAGAAGAATAGTCTAATGAAGTAATTTGCATTTGCAAGGTTCCTTCATTAACTTTTGGAGCTGGTACATATTTAATGATACCATCCATTAAAGGAATAATATCTTCTGTTTGTGTAAGGCTATCGTTGAACCAACCATTTTTTCCGCTACCATAAAAAGTAGGGAAATTTAATTGCTCTTCTGTTGCATCGAGGTTAAAGAATAATTCAAAAACCGCATCGTGCACTTCATCAGGGCGGCAATTGGCTTTATCTACTTTATTGATTACTACAATAGGGTGCAAGTTTAAATGCAAGGCTTTCTGTAATACAAAACGTGTTTGTGGCATTGGTCCTTCAAATGCATCTACTAATAAGATTACACCATCGGCCATTTTCAATACACGCTCAACTTCTCCACCAAAATCACTGTGACCTGGGGTATCAATTACATTTATTTTAACTCCGTTATAAGTTACCGCAGCATTTTTACTGAAAATAGTAATACCTCTTTCTCTTTCAAGGTCATTGCTGTCCATGATAAGATCACCAGCGTCTTGGTTGTCTCTGAATACTTTTGTAGTTTGTAGAATACGATCTACTAATGTTGTTTTGCCATGATCTACGTGAGCAATAATAGCAATGTTTCTTATTTCCATGTATTTTTTTAAGGCTGCAAAGGTACGACTTTACAACCGAGGGGCAATGCGCTACTTAAAAGTTAATTTAAAAGCTACACACGAACGTAAATTTTGCGTTTGTCGAGCCAAAAACCAACACTCCAACAAAGCAACATATAAGACAATGCAAACAACAATGACCCAAAATAATTGCCCGCATAACTAAATATGTTAATATATAACCAACTGAATAAGTTACTATTTTCGCCTATTGGGATCAAATTTAAGGAGGTAACTAGTATTTCAGATAACAAATAAACAAACAAGGGATTTTTGCCAAACACTTCAAAGAAATAGGTCCATTTGGTTTTTTTTGCAAAATCAATCCAATAAATAATAGCCGATAAAATAATGCAATCGAGCCCTACAGTTATTAAAACAAAGGAAGAAGTCCATAGTTTTTTGTTAATTGGAAACACCATATTCCAACAATAAGCTAGAAAAACTAGCAACACTCCTATTAATAATAATTTGGCCAACCCTTCGTATTGTTTTGCTTTTTGTTGCACAAACTGACCTACTGCAAACCCAGCAATCACATTAACAATAGCAGGTATCGTACTTAATAATCCTTCGGGTTCAAAAGCAATTCCTTCTCCATGATACATATGTGCCTCTCCAAATAACCAAGTGTCTAGATGGTATCCAATATTGCCTGTTATACTGAATGGATCAGCAGCATCGCCTAGCCAAAAACACAATACCCAGTAAATGAATAAAAAAGCAATTCCTGTAATTATTGCTAAACGTGTTTTTAAGAAATAAATCAATAAAGCAGCAATGCCATAACAAAGGGCAATTCGCTGTAAAACGCCCATAATGCGGGTTTCACTTAAAGGCATTAGTGTTAAATGGTTGGCATCATTGAATTCAAGAAATGGAAACCAATACATTAAAAATCCTAATAAAAATATTAACGCTGTACGTTTGGTTATTTTAGCAACAATGCTTGAATGGCTTATTCCCTCCCATTTAGGCATCACAAAACTTAGGGCATTTCCTACGGCAAACAAAAAAGAGGGAAATACTAAGTCTGTAGGTGTAAATCCATGCCATTTTGCATGCAACAAAGGCGCAAAAGTTACTTCATTGCCAGGCGTATTTACAATAATCATCAAGCAAATTGTCATTCCTCGAAATACATCTAGGGCAAGAAATCGTTGCGTTTTAAGCATAATTTAGTTTTAGTAATGCCAATATACTTATTTTATCAAACTAGTTAAAAAGGTATTGGCAATGATTTTCAATTAATTTCACTTAATTTAATTGCACAATTCAATCTTCAATTATTAAATATGAAATACTTAAAAATATTTATTGGCGTAATAGCCATTTTATGTGGTGTTTATTTTTTAGGTCCACATCCATCAAAACCAATTTATAATACGCAATTGCCAACCATACCTTCAAGCCCAATTGCATTAGAATCGTATGTAAAAGAACAAGAATCAATACATATTATTAAACCGCATAATGAAGCAGAAATTATTTGGGCCGATACAAGTAAACAAAAAACAAATTATGCCATTGTGTATTTGCACGGCTTTAGTGCGAGTAAAGAAGAAGGCGCACCAGTACATAAAAATATAGCTAAGCAATTTGGCTGCAACCTTTATTTATCAAGGCTTTCACAGCATGGGATTGATACAGTAGATGCCTTAATAAATTTAACCCCAGATAATTTATGGGAAAGTGCCAAAGAAGCATTGGCAATTGGAAAGCAATTGGGCGATAAAGTTATTTTAATGAGCACATCAACAGGCGGAACATTGGCATTACAATTAGCAGCTACATATCCAGAAGTAGCAGGCCTTGTTTTGTATTCGCCAAATATTGCAATTAACGATGCTAATGCACCACTATTAAATAATCCTTGGGGATTGCAAATTGCTAGAATGGTAAAAGGATCAAATTATAATATCATTAAAACTAATAACCCGCAATATGCCCCATACTGGAATACCAAATACCGATTAGAAGCCATAAGTCAACTAGAAGAATTAGTAGAAACCAAAATGATTGAACCTACTTTTAAATCAGTAACGCAACCAGTTTTGGCATTATACTATTACAAAGACGAAAAAAATCAAGACCCTGTTGTAAAAGTGTCGGCAACTAAAAAAATGTTTGAGCAATTAGGAACACCAGTAAACAAAAAGCGACAAGTAGCAATGCCCAATACAGGCAACCATGTTCTCGCTTCGCCTATTTTGTCGAATGATGTTGCAGGTGTTGAAATGGAAACGGCAAAATTTTTACAAGAAATTATGCAATTAAAACCCATCAAATAAAGCCCCACCGTCAATATTAAATTCTCTTAACTTCGCCCATTACTAATAATAAACCTTAGCTATGCCACTTAGTAAAATTGCCGGAATAGGCAAGTACCTACCAGAAAGAGTTGTTACCAATAACGACTTAAAAGAATACATGGAAACAGATGATGCTTGGATCCAAGAAAGAACAGGTATTAAAGAAAGAAGGTTTGCAAAAAGAACTGAAGAAACCACCACTACAATGGGTGTAGAAGCAGCAAAAATTGCCATAGAAAGAGCAGGTATTACAGCACAAGACATAGACTTTATAGTGTTTGCAACCTTATCGCCAGATTATTTTTTTCCGGGATGTGGGGTATTGGTTCAACGCGCATTAAAGATGAAAGAAGTTGGCGCATTAGATGTGCGTAACCAATGCAGTGGATTTGTATATGCATTGAGTGTTGCCGATCAATTTATAAAAACAGGCATGTATAAAAACATATTGGTAATTGGGGCAGAGAAACACAGTTTTGGAATGGACTATAGCACTAGAGGCAGAAACGTATCTGTAATTTTTGGAGACGGTGCAGGCGCTGTGGTATTACAGCCAACCGAAAAAGAAGGTCAAGGAATTTTAAGTACGCATTTACATAGTGATGGAGAAAGCGCAGAAATTTTAGCACAATACAATCCTGGTTCACATGCCAATCATTGGATGGAAACACCAGTGGCTGATTATAACGATGCCCCAATAGGCGAAATGTTCATGAGCCACCAAATGATTGACAAGAATCAGAACTTTCCTTTTATGGATGGACCATCGGTATTTAAAAAAGCCGTGGTGAAATTTCCAGAAGTAATTGCAGAAGCATTGAGCAAAAACGGTTATAGCCCTGCAGATATTAATATGCTAATTCCACACCAGGCTAATTTACGTATTGCACAATTCGTTCAGCAAAAATTAAAATTAAACGACGATCAGGTTTATAATAATATTCAAAAATATGGCAACACCACTGCCGCTTCTATTCCTATAGCACTTTGTGAGGCATGGGAAAATGGAAAAATAAAAGAGGGAGACTTAGTTTGCCTAGCTGCTTTTGGAAGTGGCTTTACATGGGCATCTGCACTATTAAAATGGTAATTGAATTTCTAATTAACAATAATGGATGTAGCTGTCAATAGAAAAATTATTTTTTTAGTTAACCCTATTTCTGGAAACACCAAGAAAGAGGCGCTATTGCAACAAATAAAAATTGCAATGGAAAAAAATGCTTGCTATTTTGAAATCCATCATACAAATGCTGCGGGTGATTATTCTTTTCTAATTGACAAAATTGAAACAGACAACATTACTGATATTGTAATAGTTGGCGGCGATGGCACTGTTAACCAAGTTGTGTATGCATTAAAGGATACGAATGTAAACTTTGGCATTATTCCAGTTGGCTCTGGAAATGGATTGGCATTGGCCGCAGGCATTTCAAGAAATTCAAAACAAGCAATTGAATTAATACTTAAAGGAAAAGCCAGCCCTGTAGATGGTTTTTTAATTAACAAGCAATTCTCTTGTATGTTAAGTGGAATTGGATTTGATGCACAAGTGGCACATGATTTTTCTACAAAAGCATCTAGGGGTTTAATTACTTACACACAGCAAAGTTTAATCAACTATTTTAAAGCACACCCTTATCAATTTGAAATTATTTTAAACGATTTTTCGTTTTATACGGATGCCTATTTTATTAGCATTGCCAACAGCAACCAGTTTGGAAATAATTTTACCATTGCACCAAAAGCTAGTTTAAATGATGGCTTATTAGATATTGTTGTAGTACAAAAAATGCACAAAGCAAAAATGCCATTTGCCGTGCTCAAACAAATTAGGGGTAATAATCAATTAACGGAATTAGTGGAAAATATCAACAAAAATAATGTGCTCTATTTTCAAACGTCTAACTTAACAATTCGAAATATACAACATGCTCCCTTTCATATTGATGGAGAGCCAAAAGAAACGGCAGAAACTTTTAACATTGAAATGCTGTCAAACTGCTTCCGTTTAATTCAACCACAATAGATTTATTGCTACTATAAACTTATCAAGCGTTTTTTGTTGATCGCACTGCAAAAAGCAAAGACACCAACGACAATAATAAAAGCATCCCAAACAATTGGTGCAATTGAGCCATCCACTCAAAAACACCCCAAGTGCCAGGAATAATATTAATACTTGATAGCACCGTTAATATGCCCAACATTATTTGAACAAATACAATTGCAATGGGTAGAGGCCTTAAAATATATAATAAGGCAGTGCCTGTTTTTTTAAATAATTGAATAGTAAAAAACACAATCATTAATAACAGTAAATAGGCTAAACCACGGTGCACAAAATGAATTAATAATTTATTGTTGATGCTATTCAAGAATAAAGACTCTTTGGTTAAAAATGGTTCAGGAATCCAATGGCCATTTATACTAGGCCAAGTAGCTGCTACATTCGCCGCTTTGTGTCCTGCCATTAATGCACCATATAATAGTTGCAACCCAATCAATACAATTAAAGTGATATTCCATTTTCTAAGGGAAGCATCTACTATAATTTCTGAAGGCTTAATTAACAGCGATAATGCAAACCAATAAGTATAACACAACAAACCCAAAGCAAAAATAAAATGCAAAGCAAGCTTGGTAGGGTTAACATATACTGCATCACCGGTTAAGCCACTCATAACCATTATCCAACCAATGGCTCCTTGTAATCCTCCTAAAACAAATAGTAGTAACAAAGGCTTAATCATTTCTTTTTTGAAATGTTTTTTTACTAATAACCAAACAAAACCAACTATAAAAACCAAGCCAATTGTGCGTGCCCATAAACGGTGAAACCATTCCCAGAAAAAAATCATTTTAAAATCACTGATACTAAAATTGAAATTCAGTAATTGAAATTGAGGCGTTAAGCGGTACTTATTGTATTCAACTGACCATTGCTGATTGTTTAAAGGGGGAAGGGAGCCAGTTACTACATCCCACTGCGTAATAGAAAGCCCACTGCCCGTTAAGCGGGTAATTCCACCTAAAGCAATTTGCACCACTGTCATACCTACTCCAATTAATAACCAAGTGGCTATTAATTTAGAAGATCGCTCATTTGTTTGCATAGTATACTAATTCAATATCTAGCACAAAGTTACTAGTATACTAAATTGGGTATTGCATTTGTAAAATGAATTTGATAGTATTAATAAGAATTCTCACTTTTAGTACCATGTTAGCACCATTTTATCAATCAATTCTAATAGAAGCAGGCTGCGACGAAGCAGGAAGGGGCTGTTATGCAGGACCCGTATTTGCAGCGGCAGTTATTTTGCCCAACAATTTTTATCATCCCTTATTGAATGATAGTAAAAAAGTAAGCGAAAAAAATAGACTAATCCTCAAAGATATTATTGAGCAATCGGCGCTTGCTTGGGCAGTGGCAAGTGTAGACAACCATGAAATAGATCAAATAAATATTTTAAAAGCCTCTTTTAAAGCAATGCATTTGGCTATTGCAGCATTAAAAACCAAACCAGCACTACTATTGATTGATGGCAACCGGTTTACGCCTTATAAAAAAACGCCACACCATTGTATTATAAAAGGAGATGGAAAATATAGTGCCATAGCAGCAGCAAGTATATTGGCTAAAACACATCGTGATGCTTATATGCAGCAAATACATTTAGAATATCCAATATATAAATGGGCAAAAAACAAAGGATATGGAACACTAGACCACCGAAATGCCATTGCAAAAAAAGGGTTGTGTAAATACCATAGAAAAAGCTTTTCTATTTTACCTGAAAAAGCTGTTTAATTCGTTTCTGATAAAAGTGGTTGGTATTTTCCTTTCATGAAACTGATAAATTCTTGCTTGCGTTCTCTTGAAATAGTAATTAAACTACCATTGGTTAATATTGCCTCAGTTCCATCACTACTAATTTTATTTACAAAATCGGCATTGACTAAAAAACTGCGGTGCGTTCTGAAAAAGCCTTCGTTATTGGTTAATTGGTCTTCGTAATCTTTTATGTTTTTACTAACTAGTATTTTAGTTCCGTCTTTAAAGAAAAGATGAACATAACTACCTTCTGCTTTTAAGTAAATAATTTCTTTAAGTTCAACAAACAAAGAACCTTCACTCATAGGTACTACAATTTTTTTAACCTTGTAGTCAACTAAATTTTGTTGCAAGGTTTTTAAGCGCTCTTGCAACATAGAAGAACCTTGAATTTTTTCTACTTTCTTAACTGCAGCAATCAATTGATTTACCTGTATAGGTTTTAATAAATAGTCTATAGCACTCACTTGAAAGGCCTTGAGTGCATATTCACTATAGGCAGTTGTAAAAATTATTTCGAATGCTATATTGTCAATACTATCAAGCAATTGAAACCCATTAAAAGTGGGCATTTCAATATCTAAAAAAACAATGTCTGGATTAAAAGCATTAATGGCAATTATGGCCGAAGGAACATCTTCTACTATTGCTAATATTTGTACTTGTGGGCAATAGTCTTTAATGTAATTTTCAAGAATTCGTCTTGCCCTTGCCTCATCATCAACTATTATTGCTTTTAACATAGGTTATAAAGATAAAATAAAAAAAGCCTCACAAAAGTGAGGCTTAAAAGTTCAATTCCCCCCCGGTTATTGAAACTTGAGTAAAAGTAAATTTAAAATTATATAAATAAATCAGCAGTTTGTGAGCAGTTTGTTTGATTTTGTGAAAAGCGTATTAAACAAAAACCGGAATGTAAAGACACACTTTTGTTCCGTTATTATTGCCAAATTCGTCGAAAAGATCAACAAAATTTACGGTAATTATTTTTTCTCTACCTAAATTAAGCAGTTCTAAACGTTTTTGTGTTGCACCAGTTGCAAAACTGATATGCCGATTTTCTCTCATTTGATTAATTTCTGATGAGCGAACGCGGCCAACGCCATTATCGGTAATACAACAACTTAAAGTATCTTCTCTTAATAATGAAAATTCAATGTTGAGATTCTTTGCGCCAACTTTATGTAGCAGCCCGTGTTTGATGGCATTTTCAACATACGGCTGAATTAACAAAGCAGGAAATTGAATATTATATAGGTTTACAATGCTTGATGCGTCAATACTATATTTAAAGTTGTCGTTGAATCGGAGTGCTTCTAATTCAAGGTAGAGCTGTAAAGATTTCAATTCATCATCTAGCGTAATGGCTTTTTTATTACTTTGCTCAAGTGTAGAACGCATTAAATCGGCGAATTTTCCTAAATATAATATGGCTTGTTTTTTAGTACTAAGTAAAATGATTTCTTGGATAGAATTCAATACATTAAAAATAAAATGCGGATTCATCTGCGCCTTCAAAGCACTTAATTGTGAATTACGCATTTCTTCTTGTACAACAAGTTTATCAATATTTGTTTGGTTATTTTTTTTAATAACCGCAAGGCGAATTGAAAATAAAGTGTAAAAAAACAATAACACCATAAATGCTATTATTAAAATAAACCACCATTGTTTCCACCATTGTTGTTCAATTGAAAATTTAATGACTGGATTTTCTTTACTATAAATACCATCTTCATTTATAACCATCAATTCAAAGCTGTATTGTCCTGGTGGCAATGAAACATAACGTACAATATTTTCAGATGATTTTACCTTAACCCAGTTTGTATCTGAACCAAGTAGGCGGTATTGATAATAATAATTTCCTGCACTTTTAATTGCAGACCCTTGCAAGGCTATAGAAATGCCTTTTGTAGAAAAAGGGAGGATTATTGGCTGATTTATAGCCATTGCTTTTCCATCAACTATGAATGAATTGATACTAGCAAAAGGTGCTGCTTTATTAATTGAATTAATATTTGTTGGAAAAAATTGAATCCCTTTTGACGTTGCCAAAAAAACAGTATCTCGTACAATTTTTATATCATTTAATTCAAGATTAAATGCACTAAATGCAGCCCCAATATTTTTAAATTTTTTATTGTAATAGTCATAGCCTTGAACAATATTTCGTTCAATCATCCATATAATATCTTTATTTACCGTGATTTTTTTAATATTATTATTTACCAATCCATTATCTGTTGTTAAATGC